>NZ_JBHXJG010000014.1:0-50880 GCF_042723425.1 Streptomyces sp. NPDC058375
CTCCAACTCCCATTGCCCGAGTTTTGATATTTCCTTGTCGGATGCTCATGGCTTTGCGGTTTCGGTATTTGGCTGTGGCGTTCTTTCGGTTCTCCGGGGGGGCAGGACCGCTGCGTCAGGGCGCGGACGGCGGCGGAGGAGGCGTGTTGCCGGGGGCGCCGCCGGGCGTACCCGGAGCGCCGGGGGTGCCAGGCGTACCGGGCGTACCGCCGTCCTTCTGGCCCAGCTTGTCCACGGCCTCCTTGGCCTTGCGCGTACCCGAATCGATCTTGTCGCTGTACTTGCCCTTGGTCTTCTGGTCGACCGTGCGCGCGGCCTTGTCGAGGCCCTGCTCGATCTTGCCCCCGTGCTGCTGCGCGAGGTCGCCGACCTTGTCCTTGGCCGGTCCCAGCTTGGCCTTCAGGTTGTCCAGGAACCCCATTGGGTCACCTTCCGTGCAGTGTGGAGGACTGTCTTCGCGGGAACGTGCTCCCGCCCCCATTGTCCGTCACCTGTCCGTTCCTGCCGTTTTTACTCCTCCGATGGCACCACCCGGAGTGTTAGGGAGGGCCCGGATATTTGGGAGACTGTCCCGGTGACCCCTCGCCCTCCCGCCCCCCGCGTCATCACCGTCGTAGGCCCCACAGCGGCCGGAAAATCGGATCTGGGGGTCTTTCTCGCCCAGCGGCTCGGCGGCGAGGTGATCAACGCCGATTCCATGCAGCTCTACCGGGGGATGGACATCGGCACCGCGAAGCTGACGCTCCCCGAGCGCGACGGCGTGCCGCACCACCTGCTGGACATCTGGGACGTCACCGAGGCCGCCAGCGTCGCGGAGTACCAGCGCCGGGCCCGCCGGGAGATCGACCGGCTGCTCGCCGAAGGGCGCACGCCCGTCCTGGTCGGCGGCTCCGGGCTGTACGTGAAGGGCGCCATCGACGCCCTGGAGTTCCCCGGTACGGATCCCGAGGTGCGCGCCCGCCTCGAAGCGGAGCTGGCCGAGCGCGGCTCCGGCGTCCTGCACGCACGTCTCGACGCCGCCGACCCGGTCGCCGCCCGGTCCATCCTGGCGAGCAACGGCCGCCGTATCGTCCGCGCCCTCGAAGTCATCGAGATCACCGGCAAGCCCTTCACCGCCAACCTCCCCGGCGACGAGCCGGTCTACGACGCCGTGCAGATCGGCGTCGACGTGGACCGCCCCGAACTCGACGAGCGCATCGCCCTGCGCGTCGACCGGATGTGGGAGGCGGGGCTCGTGGACGAGGTGCGCACCCTGGAGGCGTCCGGGCTGCGCGAGGGCCTCACCGCCTCCCGGGCCCTCGGCTATCAGCAGATCCTCGCGGCGCTCGCGGGGGAGTGCACCGAGGACGGCGCGCGGGCCGAGACCGTGCGCGCCACCAAGCGCTTCGCCCGCCGTCAGGACTCGTGGTTCCGCCGCGACCCGCGTGTCGTGTGGCTCGGCGGCGGACACCGTGACCGGGGGGAACTCCCGCACCGGGCGCTGACGTTGGTCGAACGAGCGGTCACAGCCTGATCGCATGACAGGAGAAACGACGTGTAGCAGGAACCCTCAGTGCTGCATCGACGCAGGTCAGAAAGGATCCTGGGTTGCTGGGCTTCATCAGACTTAGACAATCTGGAACAGCCATTGCGGACGGGTGCTGACCTCTTGCTGACTTTGCTGATGGGCGGTCAGTTGCACGGGGTGACTGCGGGTGGGGAACTGGAATTTGCTGCACGGTCTGACTGTGATGATTAGCCCAGGGTCGTGGTGGCGGATTATCAATGATGCGCGAGATCGCCGGTTTGGCTAACCGGCGATCCTGCGCTATGTTGCCCCGCTCTGACGTAACAGTGGTCAGCCTGTACGGCTGACGGCGGGGCCCGCCGTGGCAGGTGGTGGAGTGCGCAGGCCCCGCGCGATGGAGGGCCGTTCTTCGCGGGGCCTGCGCCTACGGACGAGATGCGCCGGATGCCTCAGTTGAAGGTGACGTTGCTGCACAGGAAGTACTTCTGGTCCATGTGGAACGCCTTCCAGGCGGTCACAACGATGTGCCTTCCGCTGTATCCGGATGTGTTGACGTCCGTGACGCAGTGCGACTGGTGCGGGTAGCGGCCAGTCTTCTGCAGCAGTTTGAGGTCGCCTCACTGCGCCTGCTGCTCGCCGCAGCGGGGGGATGACTGTTGCACGGGTTGTAACGGTCCATCGTCTCGACCACGACGTTCGGTCTCGACCATGACACCGCCGTCGGGATCCGGCGAAGTGCACGCCTTCGCGACGTGCGAGACCGCAAGTCAGGGCCCGGTTTGCGGTATGTCGTTCCCTCGCCGGCGGGCATGCGGCATGCGAATGCCCGCCGACCGCGGTCCATGGAGGTGCCGCAGCAGCACCCATCGCGGCCCGTCGGCCTCGACGGGCCACGCTCGCGGCGGTGTCAACGCCGGCCGCGATGCGCGGCAGTGGGGTGCGGTCACGTCTCTGGCGTCAGCGGACCCTGCTCACCAGGAGGACTTGGTCACGCCGGGCAGGAAGCCGGCGTGCGCCTGCTGCCGGGTGCTGACCCGGGAGAGGCCGAACTTACGCAGGTAGCCGCGGGGGCGGCCGTCCATGCTGTCGCGGATGCGGGTGGCGCTGGCATCGCGCGGCTGGCGGCGCAGTTCCGCCAGTGCGGCCCCCCGCTCCTCCTGGGGTGTCGAGGGGCAGCGAATGATCTCCTTGAGCTCGGCCCGCCGTGCGGCGTACCGCTCGACGATCGCCTTACGCTTCTCGTTCTGCGCGATCTTGCTCTTTTTCGCCATCAGACCTGCCCTCCGCGCGCCCGGATCCGAGCCACGGCCGCCTCGATGCCGATCACGTCCACCGTCTTGATCCCCTTGGTGCTCAGGGTCAAGCGGACGTTGCGCCCCTCGCTGGGGAGCCAGTAGCGCTTGCGCTGGATGTTCGGGTTGAAGCGGCGCGAGGTGCGCCGGTGCGAGTGGGAGATCGCGTTGCCGAAGCCCGGCTTCGCGCCGGTCAGTTGGCAGTGGGCGGACATGGGTGAACCTGCCTCTCTCATGGTCCATTACCTATTGGTAATGGAAATCATTCCCATATACTAGTCTCATGGCACGCAATGAACTCCGCCCGATCATCAAGCTGCGCTCCACCGCGGGCACCGGCTTCACCTACGTCACCCGCAAGAACCGGCGCAACAACCCCGACCGGATGGTGCTGCGCAAGTACGACCCCGTCGCACGCCGCCACGTGGACTTCCGCGAAGAGCGCTGACACCTCTCGTCCCCCGACCGGCCCCGAAAGGTCAGACCCAGCCATGAAGCCCGGCATCCACCCCGACTACGGCCCCGTCGTCTTCCGCGACACCGCGTCGAACCACGCCTTCCTGACCCGGTCCACGATGACCAGTGAGAAGACGATCCAGTGGGAGGACGGCGAGACCTACCCGGTCGTCGACGTCGAGATCTCCTCGGTGAGTCACCCCTTCTACACCGGCGCCGCCCGCGTCCTGGACACCGCCGGCCGTGTCGAACGCTTCGAGCGCCGCTACGGGGCCCGCTGATGGAGCAGGATCGCCGACTACCCGTCGTCCTCGTCGCCGGGCTCCATGCGGACGCCCGCAAGGAGGTCGTCGACCATTTCCTTCGGGCCGTTTCCGGCAGCGTCGCTCTGCACCATGACCTGACCGGCGCGGGGGACGGAGCCGTACACCGCCTGACCCGCGACGCCTCCGGCGACCTCGCTCGGGAGCAGACGCCGCTGATCAACGACTGCGCCTGCTGCGCGCTGCGTGAGGATCTCGTCCCCGAGCTGGAGCGGCTGGCCCACAGCGGTTTGACCCGGCTAGCCGTTGTCGAGTTGTGGGACTCGGTCGAACCGAAGGCGATGGCGGAGGTGGTCGCCGCTCACGCGGGCAACCTCCTGAGCCTCACGAACGTGATCACCGCTGTGGACCCGGCGCTCGTGCTGCCCTACCTGGCCAACGGCGACGACCTGGCCGAAGCCGGCCTGGAGGCCGCCCCCACCGACCAGCGCACCATCGGCGACACCTTCGCCCGCCAACTGGAGTACGCGCCCGTCCTCGCCCTGGTCGACAACGAAGAAGCGGACAGCGAGGACCACGCACTCCTCACCCAACTCCACCCCGCCGCCCGCCAAGTGGATGTGAACTCCGGCGAACTCGCCGAGATCGCCTTTGCCGGTTTCGACGTCGAGGCTGCCGCCGCCGCGCAACATCCGGCCTGCGCGCTCTTGCCTCAGGAGGCCGAAGAGGCCGGGGTGACCACGCTCGTCTGGCGCCGTCGCCGGCCCTTTCACCCCGCGCGTCTGTACGAAGCGCTGGAGGACCTGTGCTGCGCGGCCGCGCGTAGCCGGGGCCGGTTCTGGCTCGCCGACCGCCCGGACACCCTGCTCGCCTGGGACGCCGCGGGCGGCGCGCTGTGTGTGGAAAGCGCCGGACCATGGCTCGCTTCCCTGCCCGACGCCGCCTGGGAAATGATCCCACCCATCCGGCAGGCCGCCGCAGCACTGGACTGGCACCCCGAGCACGGCGACTGCTGCCAGCACCTCGTCTTCACGTCCCCCGGACTCGACCGAGAGGGGCTCGAACAGCTCCTTGAGTCGTGCCTTCTGACGGATGCCGAGTACGCGGCCGGGCGCGACGCGTGGAAGCACCTTCCCGCCGCCTTCGACGCGCTCCTGGACCCAGCCTGACCCCTCGACGACCTTCCTTACGCAAGGAGCAGCCGCCATGGCCCGCCGCCAGGAACCCCATAAGCCCGCCAAGTCCCGCCCCAACCCGCTCGACGCGGCCAAGATCACGTACATCAACTACAAGGACACCGACCTGCTGCGCAAGTTCATCTCCGACCGCGGCAAGATCCGCAGCCGCCGCGTCACCCGGGTCACCGCCCAGCAGCAGCGCCAACTCGCCGCCGCCATCAAGAACGCACGCGAGATGGCCCTGCTGCCCTACGCCGGCAACTCCACCGCCCGCTGACCGGCATTCCGGACGGCCGATGTCCGTGACTTCCCGGCTCGCAGCATGGATCGGCGGAAGCGTCGTGCTTCCAGTGGCGGGGAGTTGACCACGACGGCGATGCTGTTGGTGTTGTGCAGCAAAGCCGCGAGGGCCGGGTTGGTCGTGCCTCCTGCGTCGGCAAGGAGGCACGACCAGGTTGACACCGACGGCCAGGTCGTAGTTCTGGCGTACGACGCGCAGGATGTGTCGGCTGAGCTCGACGACGGCTGGGACCTGGTGCAGGTCATTGCCAACTGTGCCATTCAGAGTGGGCACGCAGGTCGTAATGGCATTCATTTTCATGTAGCCTGATCGGCGTCAAGGATCGAGGAGACCCCCATGGCTGTTCCCAAGCGGAAGATGTCCCGCAGCAATACCCGCCACCGCCGCGCCCAGTGGAAGGCCAGCACTCCGCAGCTCGCGCCGATCACGGTGGACGGCTCCAGCTATCTTGTGCCGCAGCGGCTGGTCAAGGCGTATGAGCGCGGCCTGCTGCACCCCGAGGGCTGAGCGAACGTGAGCCACCACTGTCTGCCTGTCACCGTGCTTTCCGGATTTCTCGGCGCGGGCAAGACCACCCTGCTCAACCATGTCCTGGGCAACCGCGAAGGTCTTCGTGTCGTCGTGATCGTCAACGACATGAGCGAGATCAACATCGACGCGGCTCTCGTCCGGGGCGGCGAAGCGGCGCTGTCGCGTACCGAGGAGCGCCTGGTCGAGATGACCAACGGCTGTATCTGCTGCACTCTGCGCGACGACCTGTTGGAAGAGGTCGACCGGTTGGCCCGCGAGGACCGCTTCGACTACCTGCTCATCGAGTCCAGCGGTATCTCCGAGCCGATGCCGGTAGCGGCCACCTTCTCCTTCCCGCGCGACGACGGTGCCACCCTGGGCGACTTCGCCCGGCTCGACACCATGGTCACCGTTGTCGACGCGGCCAACTTCTTGCCGGAGCTGACCGGCGGCGACGGACTGGCCGAGCGCGGACTGGACCAGTACGAGGACGACGAGCGCACCGTGAGCGATCTACTCATGGACCAGATCGAGTTCGCCGACGTCATCGTGCTCAACAAGCTCGACCTCGTCGCCGCCGAGGACGCCGACCGGCTCAAGGCCGCTCTGGTACGCCTCAACCCCGTTGCCCGCATCGTCCCGGCGAGCCATGGCGCGGTGGACCTGCGTGACGTGCTCGGTACCGGGCTCTTCGACGTCGAGCGCGCCCAGCAGGCTCCGGGCTGGGTCAGGGAACTCAACGGAGACCATGTCCCGGAGACCGAGGAGTACGGCATCTCCTCCACCGTCTTCCGCGCCGACGCCCCGTTCCACCCGGACCGGTTGTGGAACCTGGTCACCGAGCAGCTCGACAGCGGACAGTTCGGGCAGGTACTCCGCTCCAAGGGCTTCTTCTGGCTGGCCAGCCGACCGCGGGTGACGGGGCTGTGGTCGCAGGCCGGTTCCGTCGCCCGCTTCGAGCCCTCGGGGGCTCGCGACGCCGGCACCTCACAGGGGCAGGAGCTGGTGTTCATCGGTACCGGACTGCAGGCCGACAGGCTGCAGGCCGCCCTGACCGACTGTCTGCTGGCCGACGGCGAACCGGCGCCGAACGACGACGCGTTCCCCGCCTGGGAGACCTACGGCATCGAGGACGCGTGCGAGCACGAGCAGCCCGAACCGGTATCCGCGGGGGCCGCTCACAACTGAAACTCCGGGCCGGGTGGTGGTCGCAGCCACGGCACCGCCCGGCCCGGTACGGCACAGCCCGCCCCGGCCTCCGCTTCCATGGAACCCGGGGCATCACCGGTCGCGTGCCCCGGCTCCTACGGCGCACGCCTATGTGAGGGAGCCGAGATGGGCGCTCGGCGGGCGAACGCTTGGTAGCGTCCAGGAGACACCGCTGATCCCTCCTGGCTTTGTCGACGTCACACGACAGCAGTTGTCGACGGCCCCGGAAGGCGCTCGCTGAGCCCGGATCTCGATGTCGACGAGAACGGGAGGCACCCGCCAGCACTCGGCAACGCCGAGACGATGGCCGCCACCTGCGCCCGTAGCCAGCGCCACCCGCCCGGCCAAGCTCGGCCAGCCCTTTACCCGCTGGTCCCTGCGCAAGCTCGTCATCTACCTGCACCGCGTCCACGGCCGGGTCATCCGTATCGGCCGCGAGGCGTTACGGTGCCTGCTCGCCCGGCGCGGCGTCATCTTCCAGCGCACGAAGACCTGGAAGGAGTCACCGGACCCGACCGCGACGCCAAGCTCGACCGGATCGAGCACGTCCTGGACCGCTTCCCCGACCGGGTCTTCGCGTTCGACGAGTTCGGGCCGCTGGGAATCAGGCCCACCGGCGGTTCGGGCTGGGCCGCGGCCGGACATCCTGAACGGCACCCTGCGACTACCACCGCACCCACGAGGTCCGCTACTTCCACGGCTGCTACTCGGTCGGCGACGACACCCTGTGGGGCGTCAACCGACTCAGGAAGGGCGCCGGCAACACGCTGGCCGCCCTCAGGTCGATTCGGGCGGCCCGCCCGGACGGCGCCCGATCTACGTGATCCTGGACAACCTGTCCGCCACAAGAGCGACACCATCCGGCGCTGGGCGCAGAAGAACCGCGTCGAGCTGTGCTTTACCCCGACCTATGCGTCGTGGACGAATCCGATCGAGGCCCACTTCGGGCCGCTGCGACAGTTCACGATCGCCGACTTCAACCACCGCAACCACACCGCCCAGACCCGGGCCCTGCACGCCTACCTGCAATGTCGCAACGCCAATGCCCGCCACCGGGACGTCCTGGCGGCAGAGCGCCGTGAACGCGGCCGGGGCCGAAGCGAGAAGGGCATCCGCTGGGGCGGACGCGCGCGAATCGCGGCCTGATCACTCACTGACGTTCAAGGTCGCGCAGTCCGCGACCCCGAGCTCGGACAGAGCACCGCCCGAAGCCGTTCCAGGGCCGCAGCAGGGTCAGAGTCCTCCGCGATTTCGAGATCGAGATGGCAGCGACCCATGCCACTGCCCGCGCCAGTGACCTCGCCGTCGAGCGCGAACGCCGTCTCCAGAGCCTCCTCGACCTCGTCACGATCGATCGGCAGCCCCACGAACACGATCTCGACGAACACCACGGTCCTCCCTCTCAACCTGGCGAACCATAGCGGTCACAGCACTAGCTGCGCGGACTCAGGAGTTGAGTCGACGCGCGCCACAGTCTGCCCGTCCGGCGTGAATGCCCGTCGGACAGGCGGGCGTGCGGGACTCGACCTGCTGGCTGTGCGGGTCGAACACCTGGGCCCTACGCACCGCTTGGCCGTGCCGCCATGGCCGTCGCGGTTGCGTGCGCCGGGCTCCTCAGAGCGTTTGCCAGATACGTGTCAGCGACGCCGTGGTGAGGACCTGGTCCGGACGTCCCTGTCCGGCGAGGCGGCCGTCCTGGAGCAGCAGGCAGGCATCCGCCGTGCGCGCGACCTCAAGGTCGTGTGTGGCCTGGACGATCGTCACCCCGTCTGCGACGAGCGTCGTCAATAGTGCCCCGATCCGGTCCCTCGCCTCCGGGTCCAGGCCGGTGGTCGGCTCGTCGAGGAGCAGTAGGTCCGATTCCTGCGCCAGTCCCTGGGCGATGAGCGCGCGTTGCCGTTGTCCGCCCGAGAGCTCGCCCAGTTGGCGTGGGGCGAGGTCGCCGATGCCGAGCCGGTCGAGGGCCGCGTCCACGGTCGCGTGGTCACGTGCGGTCAGTCGGCGCCATGGGCCGCGCTCGCCCCAGCGGCCCATCTCCACGGTCTGCCGAACGGTGAGCGGAAGAGTGTCGCCCACTGCTCCGCGCTGCGGTACGAAAGCGGGCGGCCGGTCACCGGTGCGGAGGAGGTCGCCGGATGTCGGCTTGATCACACCGGCGAGCACGCCGAGCAGGGTCGACTTGCCGCTGCCGTTCGGGCCGACGAGTGCTGTCGTGGTCAACCTCGTTATTTCTCCGCTGACTTGGTGGAGGACTGGGCGCCCTGGATAGCCGGCGCACAGTTCCGAGAAGCGGAGGGTGGTGGTCCGGTCGAGGGGTGAGGTGGTCGAGGGGTGTGGTGTGTTGAACATGGTTTTCATTGTAGTGTCCGGGGCATGGAATGGTTGACGGTCCCGTTCGAGGTGACTTTCGTGCAGCGGGCTCTGTGGGGCGGGATGCTGGTTTCCGCCATCTGTGCGCTGGCGGGCACCTGGGTGGTGCTGAGGGGGATGGCCTTCCTCGGTGACGCCATGTCCCACGGGCTGTTGCCCGGGGTCGCGGTCGCCGCGCTCCTCGGGGGCAATCTGATGGCGGGCGCGGTGGTCAGCGCCGTCGTCATGACAGCAGGCGTCACCGCGCTGGGCCGTACGCCCAGGTTGTCGCAGGACACCGGCATCGGGCTGCTGTTCGTCGGCATGCTCTCGCTCGGCGTGATCATCGTGTCGCGCTCGCAGTCGTTCGCGGTCGACCTGACCGGATTCCTCTTCGGGGACGTACTCGCGGTCAGGCAGCAGGATCTCCTCGTGCTCGCGGCGGCGTTGTTCGCGGCGCTGGCGGTGTCGGTCCTCGGTCATCGCGCCTTCCTGGCCCTGGCGTTCGACTCGCGCAAGGCCCACACTCTGGGGCTGCGACCGCGCCTTGCCCACGCCGTGCTCCTCGGCCTGCTCGGCCTGGCGATCGTCGCCTCGTTCCACATCGTGGGAACGCTGCTCGTCCTCGGGCTGCTCATCGCGCCGCCGGCGGCCGCTCTGCCCTGGGCTCGCACGGTGCGCGGAGTCATGGTGCTCGCCGCACTGCTCGGCACCTTGGCCACGTTCGGGGGCCTGCTGCTGTCCTGGCATCTGAGCACCGCGGCCGGCGCGACTGTCGCGGCCCTCGCGGTGAGCCTGTTCTTCGTCTCCCACGTCCTGTCCGGCCTGCGTGACCGGCGTACGCGTCAGGTCCACTCCACGGCACCCCTGCTCGAAGTCAACTGAAAGAAGCCAGAGGCGATCATCATGACCGTCCGCAGAAACGTCACTCCGTGGGCATCGGCCGCACTGGTGCTCACCGCGCTGTTCACCACGAGTTGCGCGGGGGAGGAGCCCAGCGCCGGACGACCCGAGGCGAAGACCCCGTCCGCCACTCCGCACGGGTACGTCGAGGGAGCGAAGGAGGCCGCCGAGCAGCAGTCCCGGCTCCTCCTGAACGACCCCGACAGCGGGAACACCGGAGTCCTCGACCTCGTCACCGGGAAGGTGCACAGGACGGCCGAGGTGAAGGATGCCGTGCGGCTGGGCATGGACGGAAGGTTCGGCTTCCTTCAGGCGCCCGACGGCACCCATGTGCTCGACAGCGGCGCGTGGATGGTGGACCACGGCGACCACGTCCACTACTACAGTGCGCCGACGCGGGACGTGGGCGAGATCCCTGCGGGCAGCCAAGCGCAGATACGCAGTGATGTCGCCGTCACCGCGGTGACCGACGAGAACGGCCGCACCGTCCTCTACGACCGCGGCACGTTGGAGAAGGGGCGGATCGCGACTCCTCGGACGCTGCGCGGAACTTACACCGGTGCGGTCGTGCCGTACGAGGAACACCTGCTCGCCTTCGCGAACAGGGGCGGCACCACGGAACTCGTCGTCCTCGACCGCGAGGGCGAACGCGTGTATTCCCCGGACGTGACGTGCGAAGCCCCCCGAGGAGACGCGGTCACCCGGCGCGGCGTGATTCTCGGCTGTGCCGACGGAGCCCTGCTCGTGCGTGCGCAGGACGGTGCCTTCACTGCCGAGAAGATCCCGTACGGAAAGCCCGTCCCGGGACAGGAACGCGCCACCACCTTCCGCCACCGTCCCGGCAGCGACACCCTCACCGCCCCGGCCGGAGGCGACGCCGTCTGGGTCCTGGACGTCGCCGAACGGACCTGGAAGCAGGTGGACACCGGGCCCGTCGTCGCGGTCAACACGGCAGGCGAGGGCTCCCCGTTGCTCGTACTGGAGACCGACGGCTCCGTACACGGCTACGACATCGCGACCGGAAAGCAGACCGCACGGACCAAGCCGCTGCTGACACCGGGGAAGCCGGACGGCTCCGACGGCAACGCCCCCGTCATCGAGGTCGACCGCAGCCGCGCCTACGTCAACGACCCCGAGGGAAAGAAGGTGTTCGAGATCGACTACAACGACGGCCTGCGCATCGCGCGCACCTTCGACCTGGACGTCCAGCCGGTCCTCATGGCGGAGGCCGGTCGATGAGCCGAACCGCGGCGAAGCGACGAGCGAGGGCGGGCACCACTCGCCCCCGACACCTGATCGCGGGCCTCCTCGCCCTCGTGACAGCGATGACCGCCACCGCCTGCACCACCGACGACGACCGGCCCAGCATCGTCGTCACGACCAACATCCTCGGCGACGTCACCCGCGAGATCGTCGGCGACGAGGCCGACGTCACCGTCCTGATGAAGCCCAACGCCGACCCGCACTCCTTCGGACTGTCCGCGGTGCAGGCCGCCGAGCTGGAACAGGCCGACCTGGTCGTCTACAACGGCCTGGGCCTGGAGGAGAACGTCCTGCGGCACGTGGACGCCGCCCGCGCGTCCGGTGTCGCCACCTTCGCCGCCGGCGAGGCGGCCGACCCGCTCACCTTCCACACCGCCGACAACGGCGGACCCGAGGGCGAGGAAGGAGAGCCCGACCCGCACTTCTGGACCGACCCCGACCGGATGCACAAGGTCACCGGCCTGATAGCCGACCAGGTCATCGAGCACGTCAACAGCGTGGACCCCGACACTATACGGGCCAACGCCGACCGCTACGCGAAGCAACTCACCGACCTCACCAGCTGGATGAAGAAGTCCTTCGACCGAGTACCCGCCGACCACCGGGCCCTGGTCACCAACCACCACGTCTTCGGCTACCTCGCCGACCGCTTCGACTTCGAGGTGATCGGCGCGGTCATCCCCAGCGGCACCACCCTGGCCTCACCCAGCTCCTCGGACCTGCGCTCCCTCACCCAGGCGATGGAGAAAGCCGGCGTACGCACCGTCTTCGCCGACTCCTCCCAGCCCAAACGGCTCGCCGAGGTACTGCGGACGGAGATGGGCGGCGGGGTTCGCGTCGTCGAACTCCACTCGGAGTCCCTCACCGCCAAGGGCGCGGGCGCCGACACCTACCTGCGGATGATGCGCGCCAACACCACCGCCATGGTCAACGGCCTGACCGGCGCCTGATCACCAGATCCTGATCCCCGATCCTCCCGGCACACCCGCCCGTCGGGCGCCGAATCGTCATGCCCCCATGCCGCCACCGCGCGGCGCAGAAAGGAACACCCATGAACAAGTCGATACGCGGCAGAGCTCTCACAGGCACGGCACTGGCCCTGGCCACGGCCACGGTCCTGACCGCGTGCGGCGGAGAGACCTCCTCCTCCGCCGACACCAAGTCCGGCAAAACAGCCGACGCCACGCCCGCGGTGGCGGTCAAGGAGCCGCTGGTCGCCACCTTCGACGGCGGCCTCTACATCCTCGACGGCGAGAGCCTGAAGCTCGCCAAGACCATTGACCTGCCCGGCTTCAACCGGGTCAATCCCGCAGGCGACAAGGACCACGTCATGGTCTCCACGGACAGCGGATTCCGTGTCCTGAACGCCACCGACCAGGCCCTCACCGACATCGAGTACAAGGGCGCCAAGCCGGGCCACGTCGTCCGTCACGCCGCGAAGACGGTGCTCTTCACCGACGGCACCGGAGAGGTCAACGTCTTCGACCCCACCGCACTGAGCAGCGGCAAGAAGCCGTCAGGGCGCACGTACACCTCCGCCGAGGCGCACCACGGTGTCGCCATCGAACTGGCCGACGGCAACCTCGTGAGCACCCTCGGCACCGAGGAGAAGCGCACCGGCGCCCTGGTGCTGGACCGGAACAACAAGGAGATCGCACGCAACGAGGACTGCCCCGGCGTCCACGGCGAAGCCGCCGCGAAGAACGAAGCCGTCGGCGTCGGCTGCGAGGACGGCATCCTGATCTACAAGGACGGCAAGTTCACCAAGATCGACTCCCCCGACGACTACGGCCGCATCGGCAACCAGGCCGGCAGCGACGCCTCGCCCGTTCTGCTGGGCGACTACAAGACCGACCCCGACGCCGAGCTCGAACGCCCCACCCGCGTCTCCCTCATCGACACCGAGAAGAAGAAGCTGCGCCTGGTGGACCTGGGCACCAGCTACTCCTTCCGCTCGCTGGCCCGCGGCCCGCACGGCGAGGCCCTGGTCCTCGGAACCGACGGCGCCATCCACGTCATCACCCCGGACACCGGCAAGATCGAGAAGAAGATCCCCGTCGTGGGCGAGTGGCAGGAACCGCTGGACTGGCAGCAGGCCCGGCCCACCCTGTTCGTGCGCGGACACGTCGCCTACGTCTCCGAGCCCGGCAAGAAGGCACTGCACGCCATCGACGTGGAAACGGGGAAGAAGATCACCTCCGTCACCCTGCCGAAGAGCACCAACGAACTGTCGGGCGTCGTCGCCGGACACTGACACCCTGACCGCGCCTGTGCCCTCGCCGTCCCGGCTCGACGCCGCGACGGCTAGGGCACACGCAACCACGGCAGCACGCTCTACCGCAGCCTCAGAGCTTCCTTCCGCGACACAGGACTGTGCTCCGGGAACCGGACCGGTGACGCTTAGGAGCGGTTGTACCTGGAAACGACTACTCCCGAGCGATCGCCGCTTCGGTGGTCGGCCGACACCGGGAGAGGTCTTACGTGGACGCGCCCCTATATCTGAGGCCCAGGGTGGAGCCGCCGCTCGCCGCACTGCTGACGGACCGGGACTTCCTGCACTCGCTCGTCGACGCGCTGGGCTCGCCGCTCAACGTGCTGCTCCCCGAGACCGTGGCCGAGAACGCCGCCCGCTTCCGCGCCGTCTACGACCGTCACCATCTCACCGGACGCGTGTACTTCGCGCACAAGGCGAATCGTTCCAGCGCCCTGCTGCGGCGGCTGGCGGCAGAGGACCCGGCCGCCGTCGGCGTCGACGTCGCCTCCGTGGCGGAGCTGAGGCACGCGCTGGGTTGCGGGTTCACCGGCGACCGCATCATGGCCACCGGTCCCAAGGATGCCGCGTTCCTCTGGCTGGCCGCCCGAGTCGGGGCGACCGTCAACGTGGACTCGCCCGGGGAACTGGAACGGCTCTCCGGCCTGGTGCGCGCGCACGGGCTCGGCCGGGTCGCCGTGCTGGTGCGCTTGTCGGGGTTCGAGTACGCCTCCGGCCGTGAGGGAGCGGGCACCCGGCTGCTCTCCCGGCGCAGTCGGTTCGGCACTTCGGTACGGGACACGGAGGCGCTGCTGTCGGCGCTCGAACGCAACGCGGAGACGGTGGAGTTCGTCGGTGCCGCCTACCACCTCGACACCACCGGCTTGGAGGAGAAGGCGCGGGCGCTGGAGCAGTGCGTGCTGTTCATGGACGAGTGCCGGGCACGGGGACTCGCGCCGCGCGCTCTCGACATCGGGGGTGGATTCGGCGTCGGCTACGTCGCCGAGGCGGAGGAGTGGGAGCGGTGGACCACCGCGCTGACGGAGGCGGTGCTCGGTGTCCGCCCGCCGTTGACCTGGCGCGGTCACGGATACGGGCTGCGCAACGAGGGCGGTACGGTGCGCGGTGCCGCCGCGCTGTACCCCGCGCACCGCCCCACCGCAGGCCCCGGCTACCTCGACGAGCTGCTCTCCCTGCCCGCGCCGGTGCTGGGCCGCCCGCCTGCCACTCTCCTGCTGGAGCACCTCCACGACCTGTACATCGAACCTGGGCGCTCGCTCGTCGACCAGTGCGGACTGTCGCTCGCGCGTGTGTTGGACGTACGCCCCGCGGACACGGACTCCGGGCAGTACCTGGTGCACCTCGCCGTGAACGCGGGTGACATGAGCCTGGAGGAGCACGGCGTCCTGGTGGACCCTGTCCTGCTGCCGCGGGGTGGAACCACCGCAGCCGGTGACGGGGAGCCGGTCGGTGTCTATCTGACGGGCAACCTCTGCCTGGAAGGTGACCTCATCACGCGCCGTCTGGTCTACCTGCCGCGGCTGCCAGTGGCGGGGGACCTGCTGGCTTTCGTCAACACCGCTGGGTACGCGATGGACTTCCACGCCCACCGCGCGCAGCGGCAGCCGGTCGCGCGGACGGTCGCGGTGGAGCGACGGGGTGAATCCTGGAACTGGTGCCCGGACGAGGACTACTGGCCGATCACACCCGTGGGGGAGCAGCCGGATGAGGTATGACAGCATCACCGAGGCCATAGGCAACACGCCTCTGGTGCGCATAGATCCCGCCGTGCACGGACTGCGCAACATCGACCTCTACGCCAAGCTGGAGATGCTCAACCCGTTCGGGTCTGTCAAGGATCGGCCCGCCTGGCACATGGCCCGACCCCACCTGGAGGCTGCCGCCGACAGCGAGGGGACGGTGGTGGAGCTTTCCAGTGGCAACACAGCCAAGGCGCTGGCTCTGCTGGCCGGTATGCACGGCGTGAGGTTCAAGAGCGTCACCAACCGGATGCGCGTACCCGAGATCAAGGAACTCCTGCTGCTCATCGGCGCCGAGATCGAGGAACTTCCCGGGCGCAGCGAGTGCCTCGATCCGACCGACACGGACGACCCGCTGACACACTTCCACCGGGCGCTCTCCGACCCGGGGAGCACGTATCTGCACACCGATCAGTACTTCAACCCCCGCAACGTGGAGGCCCACGCGGAGGGCACCGGCCCCGAGATCGTGAAGGATCTGGACGGCCGGGCGCCGGACTGGTTCATCGCCTGCGTGGGGACGGCCGGTTCGTCGACCGGTGTCGCCAGGGTCCTGCGCGAGCACGACCCGCGCGTGCGGGTCCTCGGCCTGGTCGCCCACAAATCGGACTTCATACCGGGCATCCGCACCATCGACGAGGTCCACCAGGTCGGCCTGTTCGACCCGGCGACGTACGACACCATCGAGTCGGTCACCTCGGAGGAGGCCATCGACGGGATGATCACCCTGATCCGTCGCTGCGGACTGCTGAGCGGCCCGACCGGTGGCGCCGCCTACCAGGGGGCGGTTCGGCAACTGCGGTACGCCGACGAGGAGCTGGACGGGACGGGGCAGCGTCGTACGGCGGTGTTCATCGTGTGCGACCGGGCCGAGAGCTATCTCAGTTATGTGCGTCAGCGGCGCCCGGACCTCCTGGGCCGAACGGGCCGTGGGCGGTCCGCGGTGGCCGTCACCGACGCCGAGGCCCGTGCGGAGGGTCGCGTCATCGGGGTGGACGACGCCCGGCGCTGGTCTGCCGAGGGCGATCCTCGTCCCCTCGTCGTCGACCTGCGCAGCCCGCACGCCTACGCCGCCCTGCACATCGAGGGTTCGCTCAACATCGTCGACGAGGTGTTCGAGGACCTGCTCCGCGGCGGGCTCCCCTTCAGCAAGCGCACTCCTGTACTGCTCGCCTGTCCCGTCGGCGAGAAGTCACTGCGCTACGCCGCCACACTGACCCGGATGGGCCACCCGGACGTCCGCAGTCTGGACGGCGGGATCGTCGCCTGGCGGGACGCGGGCGCACCGCTGGTGCGCGAATGAGCCCGGCCGGCCCGCTCCCTTCCCCTGGGCCCGAGAACCCGCTCTGGCAGCAGGAAGCGAGAGAGCAGTTCCCCATCGTCACCGCGCACCCGGAGCTGGCGTACCTCGACAGCGCTGCCACGTCCCAGAAGCCGCGTGCCGTCCTGGAGGCCGTGCAGACCTACCTCACGACGTCGAACGCCAACGCCGGCCGCGGCACCTACCCCTGGGCCAACCGGACGACGGAACTGGTGGAGTCGACCCGGGAACGGGTCAAGGACTTCCTCCACGACCCCGACCCGGCGCGCTCGGGCGTCCACTTCACCAGTGGCACCACCGAGGGCCTGCGTACCGTCGCCCGGGACTGGCTCGTGCCGTACCTCACCGATGGGGACGAGATCCTCGTGCCGTACGCCGACCACCGGGCCAACCTCGACCCCTGGCTGGAGGTCCGGCGGCTGCTGGCCGAGCGCGGCGTCGAGGTCCGCGTGCGGGCGCTGCCCTGTCAGGCGGGCTCCGGGGACTACGACCACCGGGCCCTGGCTCAGGCCGTGGGCCCGCGGACCCGCTTCGTGGCCGCCACCCACGTCCACCACGTCTACGGCGGCGACATGAACGTGCACCGCATCCGTGAAGCGGTCGGCCCGGACGTGGCCATCTGCCTGGACGCGGCGCAGAGCGTCGGCCACCTGCCCCTCCACCTCGACGACCCGTCCCTCGACGTGGACTTCGTGGCTTTTTCGGGGCACAAGGCGATGGCTCTGCCGGGCTCAGGCGTGATCTGGGCGCGCAATACGCGAGGGCCGACGTTCCGGCCGGAGGGCTGGAAGGGGACGCCCAACACGACCGGCATCGTCTCGCTGCGGGCCGCCCTCGACTGGCTCGACACGATCGGACCCGAGCGCGTCGCCCACTGGACGACCACGCTCGCCACCCGGTTGACGGACCGGCTCGCGCTTCTGGGGCCGTACGAGATCATCGGCTGTCAGGCGAGTCTGCCCGCCGACTCCGCCCTGCCCGCCGAGCAGCGCCGACGCGGCATCATCACCTTCCGGCACCGGGACATCCCCTCCGACGACCTCGGGTTCATCCTCTTCAGCCACGGCTTCATGGTGCGAGCCGACAACCTGTGCCAGGCCGGCTCCGACGGCCGGGACGCTTCGGTGCGCGTGAGCCTGCACGTGTACAACACGGTGGAGGAGATCGACCGGCTGCTGGCCGTCCTCGCGTCGTTGGCATGAATGGCAATTGATAATCGTTACCATCTGTAGATCCGTCGGTGCTCCCGCACGGACGAGAGACAGACGAGGTGACGCAAGCTATGGGTGTGAGCATGGCGACGGCCAGGTCCTGGGTCGAGCGCTGGGAACGCCAGCAGGAGCGGTACGCGGTGGACCGCGAGGAGCGGTTCACCGTGATCGCCGATGTCGTCGAACACACCGTCGCCGACCGCGCCCGCCCCCTGCTGCTGGACCTCGGGTGCGGCCCCGGCTCCCTGGCCGCCAGGCTCGCCGACCGGCTCCCGCACGCCGAGATCGTGGCCGCCGACATGGACCCCGTACTGCTGGAACTGGGGCGCACCCACCATGCCGACGCCGCCCGCTACGTCGACACGGTCATCGGCGCGGAGGGCTGGACCGACGTCCTCGGGCTGGACCGCCCCTTGGACGCCGCCGTTTCGACGACCGCGCTGCACTACCTGCCCGAGCAGGTGCTGCTGCGCACCTACCGTTCCCTCGCGTCCCTGCTGCGCCCCGGCGGCGTCCTCGTCAACGGGGACCACTTCCCACCGGATGCGGCGCCCTGCTCGGACCTCACCGCCCATGTGGGCCGTCGCAGGTCCGAGCGCTTGGGCGGCCACGCGTGCGAGGACTGGCGGTCCTGGTGGGACGCCGCGGCCCGGGACCCCGAACTGACCGACCTCCTCGATGAACGCCTGCGGCGCCATGCCCTCCATGGCGGCAGCGGCGGCGACGAGCAGATCACGGTGGGCCGACACGCCGCGCTGCTGCGTCGGGCCGGCTTCGCCCACGTCGCGCCGGTCTGGCAGTTCGGAGACAGCGCCGTGCTGGTGGCGGTCATGGGGGGCACAGGCGGACTTTCCACTCCCGTCGGAGCCTGAGGTCGGCGGCGGAAGCAGATCGATCGAGGCCGTTACGGAGGGCGGAAGTTGCCGCGGCTCTCACAGGGCCAGACTCATCAGGATCTCGTCGCGGTCGTCGCCGGGGGACACCCGCAG
Organism: Streptomyces sp. NPDC058375; assembly: GCF_042723425.1. Lineage (NCBI taxonomy): Bacteria > Bacillati > Actinomycetota > Actinomycetes > Kitasatosporales > Streptomycetaceae > Streptomyces > Streptomyces sp. NPDC058375. The sequence goes on from NZ_JBHXJG010000014.1 coordinate 18,764, forward strand.
TGCGCCCGGCCACCTGCCGACCTCCTCCCAGCCCGCCTTGCGGTAGAACTCCTCCAGCCCCAGACCGGACCGTACGGCGAGCTGCAGCCGCTCCAGCCCCATCTCGTCGCGCGCGACACCCTGGGCGTGCCGCATCATCGCGGCGCCCACGCCCCTGCCGCGGAAGTGCACGTGTGTCTGGACGTGGTTCAACACGCCGCAGTGCGCCGCGAGGGGATGCGCCTCGCGGCGCAGCAGCAGCCAGCCCGCGAGTGCGCCGTCCACCGTCGCCATGAGGAGTCTGCTGTGGTCGGGGGACAGTTCACGAGTGATTCGCTCGACCGCCGGGCGGAGCGTGGCCTGGGCCACCGGTGGAAGCGGGCAGCCCATCGGGACGACGGCCCCTCCTGCGTTGACGACCGCCGTCCAGCATGCGGCGAGGTTCCGCCGGACGGCTTCGGTGGCGTCATGGGGTCGGCTGAGTTGTGCGATCACGGTGCTGGGTACCGTCTCGGACGCTGTCACACCCGTCAGCTTGCCAGCACCATGCGGATCCCCGCTATGAGCTGCTGAACCGGAGCGCACGCTGCCGACCGGGCGTGAACCCCGCTCAGGCGTGCTGTTCCGCTGGAGTGTGCGCGGTTACGTCGACGCGGCAGCGGTCGCAGACGCCGGAGAGTTCCACGGTGTGTTCCACCTCGGTGAATCTCATGGTCTCGGCGACGCCGTCCGCCCACCGTTCCACGGGGTCGGCGTCGACCGCCGCGCTGAAGCCGCAGTTGCGACAGACGAGGTAGTGGCGGTGGCCGTCGGTGGGCCGAGGGCGGTAGAGACGTTCTCCGGTCCTGTCCCGCACGACGTCGACCTGTCCGGCGCGCTCCAGGGCGTTCAGGGTCCGGTAGACCGTGGTCAGGCCGACGGTGATGCCCTCGGCTTCGAGGGTCTCGTGCAGTTCCTGTGCGGAGGTGAAGTCGGCTCGGTCGTACAGGGCGCTCAGGACAGCCATCCGCTGCCGCGTCGGGCGCCATGACGCCGGTGACTGCGTTGCCGGTGCGTCGCGCAGGACGCCCACCTCCCAGTAAGCGGGGCCAGTTGGCTGTGTGCCATGTCGGCCGGGTTTGCCTCGACGGCGGAACGACCTTGCGCGGAGCTGATGGTCCTGGGTGTGAGTGCACCCGGCGGCCGACTCGATGAGCTTATTGAATATGGAAGTCATTATCTACTACTGTCTGGCTGTGTCGCATCGGCGGTCGCGGATGCGACTGCAGAGGAGGGGCTCTCATGACGTTGTCGGGCCAGGCGCCAGGAGCCGGGAGGGTCGGCGCGGAGCGGGGTCGGTGCGTCGGGGCCGGGCAATGCGTGCTCGCCGCACCGGCTGTCTTCGACCAGGACGAGCACGACGGGCTGGTGGTCGTCCTCGCCGAGGTGCCGACGGCGTCCCAGTCGGACGCTGTGCACGACGCCGTGTGGGCCTGCCCGTCCGGGGCTCTCACCTTCCGGTAGCACGAGCCGGGCCCGCAGCGCCGAGGGCGTTGCGGACCCGGCTGTGCACGCGTCCGTTCATACAGGGCCACCCGCCCGCGTCGGGGGTGGCACTTCACGTGCCGTGGACGTCTTCCCGGCGCTCGGTTCAGATCAGCAGAACGTCAAGGAGAAGCATGTCCAGACAGATCGATCGCCGCGCCTTCCTCCGCCGCGGTGCGGCGGGCGCCGCGGCTCTCGCGGTAGGACCTGGCCTGCTGGCTGCGTGCTCCACCGACGAGCCCGGCGCGAACCCGAAGTCGGGACCGGGCTCTTCGACGCGCTCGGGCGGCACCTTCCGGGCCGCTTTCGTCGGAGGCGGTGCCTCCGAGACGCTCGACTTCTTCAACGGTCCGTCCGCACTGGACCTGGTGCGCGCCCGTGCCTGGCACGGCACCCTGGGCAACCTGGACCCCAGCGGGCCCGACGGGGTGCGCTACGGCGTGCTCAAGGGCATCGACATCTCCGACGACCTGTCGACGTACACGCTGCACGTGCGACCCGGCGTCCGCTTCACCGACGGCTCCGAGCTCACGTCCGCCGACATCCTGCACTCGCTCAGCGCCCTCGCGGCCAAGAGCAAACTGCCCGTGTACCGGCTCGCCGCCGCCAACTTCGACCTCGCCCGCGCCAAGGCCGACGGGGGCCTGAAGGTCGTTCTGCCCACCCTGCGGCCCATCGCCGACGGCCGCATGATCCTGTGCCAGGGCAACTTCCTCGTCGTCAAGGACGGCACCAGGAAATTCGCCCAGGGCATGCCCAGTTGCGGCCCCTTCCGACTGACGGAGTTCACGGCAGGTCAGGGGTCGGCGTTCGAGCGCTACGACGACCACTACGGTCACGTTCCCCACCTGGACGGCCTGGAACTGCGGTCGATCGCGGACTCGACCGCCAGGGCGGGCGCGCTCACCAGCGGGGAGATCGACTTTGCCCACGACCTCTCACCCGTCACCGCACGCACGCTCGCGGACAGCGCGAAGGTCGAGCTGGCCCCCACGCAGAGCCCTTACCTGGTCGGTCTGTCCTTCCAGATGAACATGAGCGTCAAGCCCTTCGACGACCCCCGGGTCAGGGAGGCGTTCAAGCTTGCGGTAGACCGGAAGGCCATGGTCAGGACGGTCTTCTACGGCAACGCCGAGGTCGGCAACGACCTGCCCTCCATCGGATTCCCCGACTACGCCCAAGGCGTACCCCAGCGCGCCCACGACCCCGAGCGGGCCCGTGAGCTGCTCAAGGAGGCCGGCGCCGACGGGATGAAGGTGACGCTGACCACCGGTCCCGAGACGCCGGGCATGGTGGAAATGGCCGCCCTCTTCGTCGAGGACCTGAAAAAGGTCGGCGTTCGGGCATCGGTCCGCGAACTGCCCGCGGGACAGCTCTACGCCGATTTCCCCGCGTACGCCGCGCTGCCGTTGGCCGCTTCGTACCAGATGCCCATTCCGGCGCTGTCGACTTACCAGATGAGCTTGGCGGGCGGGTCGCCGTCGGCGTTCGGCTGGAAGGAGTCGGAGACCGACGCCCTCGTGGCGAAGGCCCGTGCCGAACGCGACCCGGTCCAGGCGAAGAAGCTGAGCACGCAGGCGCAGCGTACGCGCTGGACGCAGGGCAACCAGGTGCTGCCGGTCTTCAAGCCGAACCTGAACGCCCAGGCCAAGGGCGTCGACGGAGTACGGGACGACCTCTTCGAACAGTTCCCCGGATTCTCCCGGGCGTCGCTGGCGTGAGGCTGCTCGCCTTCGGCTTCCGTCGCGTGGCGGGGGCCGCCGTCCTCCTGGTGCTGCTGTCGGCCGTGGTCTTCGCGGCCACGACGGTCCTGCCGGGTGACGCCGTCAGCGGAGTCGCCGGCGTGGACGCCTCCGCGGCGCAACGCGACGAGGTGCGCGCCGAACTCGGCCTGGACCGGCCCGTCACCGAGAGATACGCGGACTGGGTGGCCGGGGCGGTCCGGGGCGACCTCGGGCGCGGCTTCGTGGGAGAGCGGTCGGTCACCGACGTCATCGCCACCCGCCTGCCCAACAGCCTCCTCCTCGCCGCACTGACGCTCGCCGTCACCGCGCCGCTCGCCGTGCTGCTCGGTCTGTGGACCGGGCTGCGCGGCGGCGTCGCCGACCGCGTGGTCTCCACGTCCGCCCAGATCCTGGCCGCCGTGCCCGAGTTCGTCATTGCCGCGCTGCTCGTCGCCGTACTGGCGGTGTGGCTGGAGGCCCTCCCACGCGTCTCGGTCATCCCGCTGGGAGGTACGCCGCTCGATGTCCCGCACGCGTTGGTCCTGCCCGTGCTGACGCTTAGCGCGGTCGGTCTGGCGGTGGCCACCAGGCTGTTGCGGGTCTCCGTGGCGGACACCGCAGCCGCGCCGCACTGCGAGGCGGCCCGACTCAACGGTGTTCGCGGTGTGCGGCTTGCGGTGCGTCACATCCTGCCCAACGCCGCGGGACCGGCCGTACAGGCGCTCACCCTCACCACGGGTGCGCTGGTCGGCTCGGCGGTGGTGGTGGAGAACGTCTTCGACTACCCGGGCATCGGCCGAGAGCTGCAACTGGCCGTCGCGGCGCGGGACGTGCCGATGGTGCAGGGCATCGCCACCGCGCTGATCGCGGTCATGCTCGCGGTGCTCCTGCTGGGCGACCTGTGCACGCGTCTGCTGGGAGCACGAGAGGGACACCGACCATGACGACGGTCCTGACACCGCCGAGGAGGCGGACTCGCCCGGCGCGTTCGGGCACGCCGCAGTACCGGCGGCCGCCGCTGCTCACCTGTGCCGGCACGCTGTTCCTGCTTCTGCTCGCCCTGCTGGGACCGCTGGCCGCGCCGTACAGCCCCACCGCCCAGCTCGCCGCGCCCTTCCAGCCGCCGGACGGTCAGTTCCTCCTCGGCACCGACGTGCTGGGCCGGGACGTGGCGAGCCGTGTGCTCGGCGGAGGCCGGTCCATCGTGCTGACCGCGCTGGCCGGGACGGCTGCGGCCGGAGCCATCGGGATGGCCGTCGGCGTCCTGGCGGCCATGGTCTCCCGCAGGTTCGGCGACCTGCTGGTCCGCTGCGTGGACGCCCTCGCGGTCGTCCCCGCCCTCCTGGTCCTCCTGGTCCTGGCCGCCGGGTTCCCCGGCAGCGACGCGGCCCTCGTGGCAGCCGTCGCCCTGGCCACCGCCCCTTTCTCCACCAGGATCCTGCGCGCTGCGGGGGACACGGTGCTGAGCAGCGGGTACGTCGAGGCGGCCCTGGCCCGCGGCGACACCCGGCTGGCCGTGCTCCGCCACGACGTGCTGCCCAACATCGCCGGACCGGCCCTCATGGACACCGCGCTGCGCCTGGTCGCGTCCCTGCACCTCACCGCCACCGCAGGCTTCCTCGGCCTCGGTCAGGGCGGAGCGGCGCCCGACTGGGGGCGCATGGTGAGCGAGAACGTCCCCGGGGCGACGCTGGCCGCCACGCCGTTCCTCGCGCCGGCCCTGCTGCTCGTAGGGCTGTCGGTGTGTGTCGGGCTGCTGGCCGGACGGCTGGCGGAAGCAGTGGGACGGGGGATCGCATGACCGGGAACGGGACAACGGCACGCCGGGTGCAGGAGGGGCTGCTCGCCGAGATCAGCGGGCTGACGGTCGGTCCGGTGTCCGGCGGCCCGCCTGTCCTGCACGACGCCTGCCTGTCGGTTGCGCCAGGGCAAGTACTGGGGGTCGTGGGCAGGTCGGGATCAGGCAAGAGCAGCTTGGCCTACAGCCTGCTCGGACACGTCCGACCCGGCCTGGAGGTGCGGTCCGGAACCGTCCAGGTGGCCGGACTCGACCCTTTTACCCCTGCGGACGCCGGTCGGCTGCGGGGACGCGTGGTGTCGTTCTTGGGACAGGACCCGGCATCGTCGCTCAACCCCGCGCTACAGATCGGCACGCAGATCGCGGAGGCGGTACGCCTGCGCTCGGCCGTGAAGCGTGCGAACGACGTTCGTGCGCGGGTCGAGGAGCTGCTGCTGTCCGTGCGGCTGCCGGCCGACCGGGCGTTTCGGCGACGGATGCCGCGGCAGCTGTCGGGAGGGCAGGCCCAACGCGTCGGCCTCGCACTGGCCCTGGCTGGTACACCCCGCCTGCTGGTCCTCGACGAGCCCACCAGCGGTTTGGACACGGTCCTGGCCGACGCGATGCGCGGCCTGCTGGCCGAGGTCCTCTCCGAGGGCGACCGCGCCGCGTTGCTGGTCAGCCACGACCCGGCGTGGATCGCGTCCGTGGCGGACGAGGTGATCCGCCTGGAGGGAGGGCGGATCGTCACGGCAGGGCCGGTGAAGAGACCGGTGCCTGTTCTGACACAGACGAAAGCCCGCACCGGCTGGTCCGGTCCGCCGCGGCCGCAGGAAGTCACCACCGAGGGTGGGCTGCACGTGCGCGGGCTGAGTGCCGCCCACGGCCGCGTTGCCGTGCTGCACGACGTCTCCCTCACCGTCCCGGCAGGCTCCTGCACCGCCGTGGTGGGCTCCTCGGGTTCGGGGAAGACCACCCTCGCCCGCTGCCTCGCAGGGCTCCACCGGCCCGCACGAGGCAGTGCCGAGTGGCGGGAGGCCGGTACGGAGCGAGGACGTGGCGCTGCGGTGCGACTCGTCGCACAGGACGCCCGCGGCGCCCTCAACCCCCGTGAATCCGTGAGGACCGCGCTTCTGCGCCCTCTCAGGGGGATCGGGCGCCGACCCGCCGAGGAAGCGCTCGAAGAAGCCGTACGGCTGCTCGGTCTGGTCGGTCTGGACGAGGGTGTACTGACACGCAGACCGGGTGAGTTGTCGGGCGGCCAGCGCCAACGCGTTGCCCTGGCGCGCACGCTGGCGGCTCAGCCGCGCGCTCTCGTCTGCGACGAAATCACCTCGGCGCTGGACCCGGACACGGCGAGCGGAATCCTTGACCTGCTGGACTCGCTGCGGTCGACGACGGGGCTGACCGTCGTGATGGTGACGCACGACCTGACGGCCGTCGCCCGCCGTGCGGAGAGGGTCGTCGTCCTGGACGCGGGAAGGGTGGTCGAGGACGGCCCCGCCGAACGGGTGCTCGTGGCCCCGGAGCATCCCCGCACCAGGGAACTGCTCGCCCACGCCGGCGATGCCCTCCTCGTCGTACCGGAGTAGCGGCGGGTGGGGGACCTCTCACGGGCGGCAGGAGGAGCGCGCCGCTCACCGGGCGCTCCTCCCGGCCACGTCTTACGAGAAGAGCAACCGCTGTGTCAGCGCCGCCTTGTCCACCTTTCCGACCGCGGTGAGCGGCAGTGCGGGCACCTGCACGATCTCGTCCGGCGCCTTGTGCCCGGCCAGCCCGCGTTCCTTGAGATGGGCGGCGACCTCCCGCGCTCCGGGAGCCGAGCCCTCGCATACGACGAAAGCGACGGACCGCTCACCCCACCGCTCGTCCGGCACACCGACCAGGGCCGACGCGGTGATCGCCGGATGCGTCAGCAACTCCTCCTCCACCTCCACCGCGGCGATCTTCTCGCCGCCCCGGTTGATCTGGTCCTTGATCCGCCCCACTACCACGAGATGTCCGGTGGGCAGGCGCCGCACCACGTCCCCGGTCCGGTAGTAGCCGTCCGGCGTGAACGCCGTGCGGTTGTACTCCTCGGCGCGGTAGTAGCCACGCAGCGTGTACGGGCCCCGGGTGAGGAGTTCGCCCGCCGTCCCGTCCGGCACGGGCATGCCGTCGCTGTCCACCACCAGAACCTCGTCGTCCGGCGAGACGGGCCGGCCCTGGGTGGCACAGACCAGGTCCTCGGGATCGTCAAGGCGCGTCAGGTTGATCAGGCCCTCCGCCATGCCGAAGACCTGTTGCACGGTCGCCCCGAGCGCCGGTCCCAGCTTGCGGGCGTGATCCTCCGGCAGCCGCGCCCCGCCGACCTGCACCACCGCGAGGCTGCCGAGGTCCCAAGACCCGGACGCGGCCTCGTCCATCCAGTGGGGAACGAGCGGCGGGGTCAGGGAGGTCAAGGTCACGCCCTCCCGTGCGACGAGGGCGAACGCCGTCTGCGCGCTGGGGTCAGGCGCGACGACGACGGTCCCCCCGGCCATCAGCGTGCCCAGCACACCGGGGCAGGCGAAGGTGAAGTTGAACCCGATCGGCAGTACCGCCAGGTAGACGGTCCGTGCGTCGAGCGCACAGACGTCGGCGCAGGCGCGGGCGTTGTAGGCGTAGTCGTCGTGCGTGCGCGGGATGAGTTTGGGGAGCCCTGTGGTGCCGCCGGACAGCAACAGGAGAGCGACGTCGGAGGGGGCGGCTCCCCCGTCGTCGAGGCCGTGACCCGAGGCGGCCGGCGGGGCCGAGCGGAGCCCTTCGAAGGAGACGAAGTCCTCGCCCGGTCCCGGATCGCCGACCACGATGACATGCCGCAGCGAGCCGTCCGATCCCTGCTCCGCCCGCACCTCGCGCATCAGTTCGCGGTGGTCGAACCTGGCGTGCCGATCGGGCACCACACAGGCCACGGCCCCCGCCACGCGCACCAGATGGCCGATCTCCCGGCGCCGATGGCCGGGCATGGCGTGCACCGGTACCGCACCGAGCCGCTGCAAGGCGAACCAGAGGAGTACGAACTCGGCGCGGTTCGGGAGCTGGAGCACCACGCGGTCGCCCCGTCCGATGCCCAGTCCGAACAGTCCGCGGGAGATGAGGTCGGCCTCGGCGTCCAGCTGGGCGTAGGTCCAGCGGCGATCGCCGTCTACGAGCGCGACCCGCCCTCCGCGCCCGGCCGCCCACCGGCGCAACCGGGTTCCGAAGGTGACGCCCTCCCAGTGGCCGACGGCCCTGTACCGCGCCTTCTCGGCCTCGGGCCAGGTCCGTTGTGTCTCGCTCATGGGGCTCTGCCTCTCATCGCCGAGCCTCGCGGCTCTGGCGTCGGGTCCGGTTATGTGATTACGATGTGAACTATAGAAATGATAATCATTTCAATCTAGGGCTCGGCCCCTGCGTGACGAACCTCCCGCCGCCTGCCGACCTCGACACGACCCGCACCCATCCGATCGGAAGGCCCCATCAGTGAGCGACGAAGCGCTCGTCCAGGCGCGGACAGCGGAAGGCGACCCCGCCGACAGCGACCCGCACGCACCGGCCGCGGTGCGCGCGGCGGTTGCACGCGCACTGGAGCTGCCGCCACAGCAACTGGCCGACGACCGTGACCTCTTCGAACTCGGCCTCGACTCACTGATGCTGATGTCCCTCGTCGGCACCTGGCGACGGGCGGGCAGCACCGTCACCTTCCAGGACCTCACGCGTGAGCCGACCCTGCGGGCCTGGACGGTCCTGCTCGGGCAAGCGCGGCCCGACGGCGAACCCGCCCCCGCATCTCCCACCCCGTCGGACGCGACGGCCGCCGAGGAGCAGTCCGGCTCCTTCCCGCTGGCCACCATGCAGCACGCCTACTGGATCGGACGTCAGGACGGGCAGCCTCTCGGCGGTGTCGCCGCGCACTTCTACGTCGAACTCGACGGTCATGACGTCGATCCGGCCCGGCTCGATGCCGCCCTGCGCGCCCTCGTGCGGCGGCACGGCATGCTCAGGGCCGTCTTCGACGATGAGGGCCGCCAGCGCTTCGGTGCCGCAGGTGCGCCCCTCACCGTCCACGATCTGCGTGCACGCACCACCGGTGAGGCCGAGTCCGAGCTGGAGCGACTGCGTGAGAGCAACACCCACGCCCGCCCGGACATCACCACGGGCGAGGTCTTCCGTGCCGCCCTGTGCCTGCTCCCCGACGGGGGGACCCGGCTGCAGATCGACCTGGACATGATGGCCGGTGACGCGCTGAGCCTGCGGGTCCTCCTGTCCGACCTGCGCCGCTTCTACGAGTGTCCTGAGGATCCGCCGCGCGAGATGGGCCTGGACTACCGCCGGTACCTCGCGGAGCACGACGTCCGGCGAAGGGCCGAACGCGAACAGCATGCCGCCTGGTGGCGAGAGCGCCTGCCGGACCTGCCCCGCGCCCCCCGGCTGCCGACGACCGTGGCCCCGCTCACCCCGGTCAGCGCGGACGACACCACGCTCACCCGCTCCCGCCGCCTGCACCACTGGCTCGGCCCCGCCGACAAGGCCGCCCTTATCGCCGCGGCCCGCCGACACGGCATCACCCCCGCCGCCGCCCTCGCCACCGCCTTCGCCGAGGTCATCGCCGCCTGGAGCGACAGCCGGCGCTTCCTGCTCAACCTTCCGCTGTTCGACCGGGAGATGTTCACCCCCGAAGTGGCCGACCTGGTCGGTGACTTCAGCAGCTCGGTCCTGCTCGACGCGGACCTGAGCGCACCGCACCCGTTCTCCCGGCAGGCGCGCGGCCTTCAGGAACGCCTTCAGGAGGGCATCGCCCACGGGGCGTACGGTGGCGTCGAGGTGCTGCGCGACCTCGCCCGCGTCGAGGGCGCCCCGGTGCTGGCACCCGTCGTGTACACCAGCGCCATCGGCCTGGGCGAGATATTCGAGCAGGACGTGCAGAAGTCCTTCGGCCGCCCTTCCTGGATCATTTCGCAGGGACCGCAGGTCTACCTGGACGCGCAGGTCACCGAACTCGACGGGGGTCTCCTCCTCAACTGGGACGTGCGTGACGGGGTGTTCGAGACCGGAGTCCCCGACGCCGCGTTCGATGCCTACCGCCGCCTGATCGGCCGGCTCGTGACCGACCCCGAAGCGTGGGACCGGCCGGTGAACGGTCTGCTCGCGACCGATGTCCTGCCCCGCCGCGCGGTGGCGGCCCTGCCCGCCACGCCGGTCCCTGCCCGCGCCCTGCACACCCGCTTCTTCCGGCTGGCGGAGACCGAGCCGGACCGCGCTGCGGTCATCAGCACGACGGGTGACGCGATCACCTACGGCGAACTCGGCCGCACGGCACGGCAGATCGCCGCGCTGCTGCGCGACCACGGGGTGCGGGAGGGAGACACGGTCGCGGTGACCCTGCCCAAGGGCGCCGACCAGGTCGCCGCGGTGCTCGGCATCCTGGCCGCCGGCGCGGCCTACGCCCCCGTCGGAGTGGAGCAGCCCGCCGTACGACGAGCCCGCATCCACGCTGTGGCCGAAGCGTCCGCCGTACTCACCGACCGGGACCACGCCCACTTGTGCGCGGAAGCCTCCTCGGCTCCGGTGCTGCTCCTGGAGGACGCGGCGAAGGCGGAACCCGCACAGGTCGTCCAGCCGGATCCCGCCCTGCCGGCCTACGTGCTGTTCACCTCCGGCTCGACCGGACTGCCCAAGGGCGTCGAGGTGTCGCACCGAGCGGTCGTCAACACCATCGAGGCGATGGAGCAACAGCTCGGACTCGGCCCCGCGGACCGCACGCTCGCGATCTCCGCACTGGACTTCGACCTCGCCACCTGGGACATCTTCACCCCGCTGTCGCTCGGCGGCCAGATGGTCGCTGTGGGACAGGAGCACCGCCGCGATGCCCACCACTGGGGGCGGCTGGTGCGCACGCACGGGGTGACGCTGGTGCAGTGCGTGCCTGCCCTGCTGGACCTGCTGATGGCCGCCGGCGAGGACGACGGCCTCGGCGACTCCCCGCGCATGGCGCTGCTCGGCGGGGACTGGATCGGACTCGACCAGCCCCGCAGACTGCGGGCCCTCGTACCCGGCTGCCGTTTCGTGGCACTCGGCGGCATGACGGAGGCCGCGGTCCACTCCACGGTCTTCGAGGTGGAGGAGACCGACCCGGCCTGGAAGTCGGTCCCGTACGGTGTTCCGCTGCGCAACATGCGGGCGCGTGTCGTGGACGAGCGCGGCCGCGACTGCCCCGATCTCGTCCCCGGCGAGCTGTGGATCGGCGGCCCCGGTGTGGCCAACGGATACCGGGGGGACCCTGAGCGGACCGCCGAACGTTTCGTCGAGCACGACGGCGAACGCTGGTACCGCAGCGGCGACCTGGCCCGCTACCGGCCCGACGGAGTGCTGGAGTTCCTCGGCCGCGCCGACCACCAAGTGAAGATCGGCGGCCACCGCATCGAACTCGGCGAGGTCGAGTCAGCGCTGGAGGACGACCCCGCCGTCCTGCACGCCGTCGCCACCGTCCTCGACACACCGGTACGGCACCTCGCCGCGGCCGTCTCCGCCCACGGTGAGGCACCCGACCCGGAGAGGGTCCGCCTCCGGGCGGCGGACCGACTGCCCGCCTACATGGTCCCCGAGCGCATACTCGTCCTGCGCGACCTGCCACTGACCGCCAACGGCAAACTCGACCGGGCCGCCGTCCGCCAAGCGCTGACCGAGGCCGCCGGCCAGGACGGACCGCGCACCTCCGAGCCTTTCGGTCCCGTGGAGACGGCCGTGGCGGCCGAGTGGGCCGACCTGCTCGACGTGGCCGACGTGGGACGCGAGAGCAGCTTCTTCCTGCTGGGCGGCGACTCGCTCGTCGCGACCCGCATGATCGGCCGACTGCGCGCAGCCGGATTCCCCGGCGCCCGTGTGGCCGACCTCTTCGCCCGCCCCGTGCTCCAGCACTTCTGCGAGACGCTGCACCCCGCGACGACCGCCCACGAGCAGCCAGCCGTCCTCGTGCCCGACCCGGACCACGCCCACGATCCCTTCCCGCTGACGGACGTCCAGGCCGCCTACCACACCGGCCGAGACCCTCGTTTCACCCTCGGCGGCGTCGGCACCTGGCACTACACGGAGTTCGACGGCACGGACGTCGACCTGCCCCGGCTGGAGCGCGCCTGGAACACCCTCGTCGCCCGCCACGGCATGCTCCGTGCCGTCGTCGAGGACGGACGCCAGCGAGTCCTTCCCGAGGTGCCACCCGTACGCATCCCCGTGGGGGACGCGTACGGCGGCGAGGCGACCGAGGCGCTCGCGGACCTGCGCGCCCGCCTGTCCCGCCAGGTCCGTGACCCCGCCCGGTGGCCGCTCTTCGCGATCGAGGCGGTGCGCTACCGCGAGGGCGGGGATGCCGGGAAGGGGGGCGGAGAGACACGCACCCGCATCGGCATCGGCCTGGACTACCTGGTGCTCGACGCGCTCTCCATCACCACGCTCTACGCCGAACTGAACGCGCTCTACGCCGATCCGGACCAGGAACTGCCGCCCGTCGAGGTGACCTTCCGCGACTATCTGACCCGCCTCCCGGCGGACCCGGAGGCGGAAGCGCGGGCCCGTGCCCACTGGCAGTCCCGCCTGTCCGAACTGCCGCCGCCTCCCGCCCTGCCTTTCGACCGAGACCCCGCGACTCTCGACACGCCCGTCTTCACCCGGCGCCGGCTGACCGTGCCCGCCGAGGACTGGCGGGCCGTCAAGCGGGACGCGGCCCGGCACGGCCTCACCCCCTCGACCGTCCTGCTCGCCCTGTACGCCGAAACCCTGGCGACCTGGAGTGGGAGTGACGCCCTGACCATCACGCTCACCCTCTTCAACCGGCGGGACGTCCACCCCCACATCCACCGGGTGCTGGGCGACTTCACCTCCCTGTCCCTCGCCGGATACCGGCGCGAGGGCACATCCTGGCCGGCGGCGGCCAGGGTCCTGCAACGCCGTCAGGCCGAGGACCTCGACCACGCCGACGTGCCGATCGACTGGCTGCTGCGGGAGTTCGGCCGACGCACGGGCACGGTGGACGCGGCCGCACCCGTCGTGTTCACCAGCGCCATCGGCGTCGGTGACGCGACGCTGGCCGCACCGGGCACCGGCTTCTCCGCCAAGGTCTGGGGCATCTCCCAGTCACCGCAGGTCTGCCTGGACAACCAGGTCACCGAGGAGTCCGGAAACCTGGTCGTCACCTGGGACGCCGTCGAGGAGCTGTTCGCCGAGGGCGTGCTGGACGCCATGTTCGCCGCCTACGAACGGCTGCTGCGGCACATCGCCGTCGGCGACTGGGAAGCACCGCTCCCCGACCTGCTGCCCGCCTCCCAGTACGAACGGCGGGCCGCCGAGGCACGGGAGGCCGCCCTCGATCCGGTGGCTCCCCGCCTGCTGCACGATGCGTTCTTCAGCCACGCGACCACCACCCCCGGCCGCACCGCCCTCGCCACGACGGCAGGGCAGGAGGTGACCTACGGAGCCCTCGCCGGGCAGGCTCTGCGCATCGCCGCGGCGCTCGGCGACGCGGGCGTACGGCCGGGGAACCTGGTCGCGGTCACCCTGCCCAAGGGCCCGGAACAGATCGCGGCTGTCCTGGGAGTCCTCGCGGCCGGAGCCGCCTACGTTCCCCTCAGCCTCGAACAGCCCACCGCACGACTGGAACGCGTGCACGCCACCGCCGGGTTCGAGGTGGTCCTCGGAACCTGGCCCGCCCCGGAGGCGACCGGCCCCCGCAGCCTGTCCTTCGCGGACACGCAGCACCATGAGCCGCTGCCCACACCCTGTACGGCGTCTCCGCAGACGCTCGCCTACGTGATCTTCACCTCAGGCTCCACGGGCGAGCCCAAGGGGGTCGAGATCACCCACGCCGCAGCCTGGAACACGATCGCCGACATCAACGCCCGCCACGACATCAGCGGGGACGACCGTGTCCTCGCTCTCTCCGCGCTGGACTTCGACCTGTCCGTGTACGACGTCTTCGGCCTGCTCGCGGCAGGAGGCTCCCTCCTGCTGCCCACCGAGGACCAGCGCCGTGAACCTGCCCGCTGGCCGAGCCTGCTGGATCAGTACCGCGTGACCGTCTGGAACACCGTGCCCGCCCTGCTCGACCTGCTGCTCGACGCCGACGAACAGGGCGGCGTGGAAGGCAGCCGGATCGCGGGGCTGCGGACCGCGCTGGTCTCCGGCGACTGGATCGGCCTGGACCTGCCCGCCCGGCTGCGGGCCCGGACCGCGCGGCCCTGCTCCTTCGTCGCCATGGGCGGCGCCACGGAAGCCGCCATCTGGTCCAACACCCTCACCGTCACCGATCTGGACCCCCGGTGGGTCTCCATCCCGTACGGACGTCCCCTGACCGGGCAGCGCTACAGGGTGGTCGACCGGGCCGGCCGGGACTGCCCCGACTGGACGCCCGGCGAACTGCTGATCGGTGGGGCCGGGCTGGCTCGCGGCTACCTGGCCGACCCGGTCCGCACCGCCGAGAAGTTCGTCGAGCGGGACGGGCGACGCTGGTACCGGACGGGTGACCTGGGCCGGTTCCGAGGTGACGGACTGCTGGAGTTCCTCGGCCGGCTCGACAGCCAGCTGAAGATCTCCGGGCACCGCATCGAGGCGGGCGAGATCGAGGCCGCCCTGGAAGCACACCCGGCCGTCGCGCGGGCCGCCGTCGTGGCCGTGGGGGAGCGCACCGCCAAGCGCCTGGTCGCCTTCGCCGTACCGCAGGACCCCACCGCGGTCTCCACGCCCGCCACCGAGTCCGCTCCTTCCGGTCCGGTCGCGCCCTTCGAGGATCCGGAACTGGCCGATGGGCTCTTCGCCCTGGTGGCGGAGCGGGTGCCGGTCTACGCCGTCCCGTCCCGCGTTCTCCTGCTCCCCACGCTGCCCCTCACCGCGAACGGCAAGGTCGACCGGGGAGCCCTGGCCGGCCTGGCGGGCCCGCAGACGGTGCCCGCCGGCGCCGAACCGCCACGGGGCGAAACCGAAGAAGCCCTTGCCGCGCTCTGGCACGAATACCTGCCGCAGTGGCTGCCGGACCGGGACGCCAACTTCTTCACCGCAGGCGGCGACAGCCTCGCCGCACTGCGCCTGCTGACCGCGATCGAGCGCCGTCTCGGGGCCACCGTGCCCGCCCGCCGCTTCTTCGCCGCACCGACCATCGCCGCGCTCGCCGCGGACGTCACCCGAACGCTCGCGGCCCACGCGACCACCTATGAGACCGGAGAGCTGTGAACATCGCTGAACTGCTGGCCCGATACGCCGACGAGGGCGTGGTGCTCTGGGCCCAGGACGGACAACTGCGGTTCCGGGCCCCCCAGGGCCGGCTCACCGACACGCACCGCGCCGAACTACGCACGCACAAGGACGCCATCCTGCGCCACCTGGAGGCAGGGGAACCCACACTGCGGAGCGACCCCGACAACCGCCACGAACCGTTCCCGCTGACGGACATCCAGGCCGCCTACCTCATCGGCCGCACCGACGCCTACGCCTACGGCGGCATCGGCTGCCACGCCTACGTCGAGCTGCGCTACCCCGACCTCGACGTGGACCGAGTCACCGCCGCGTGGCGCGAGTTGGTCCAGCGCCACGACATGCTCCGCGCCGTGGTCCATCGCGACGGCCACCAGCGGGTCCTGCCCGAAGTCCCCGCCCTCGTGGTCGGGACCGACGACCTGACCGCGCTCCCGTCCGACACGGCCGAGGCAGAGCTGGAACGCACGCGAGCACGCCTGTCCACCCGCGAGGCCCCCACCGACCGGTGGCCGCTCTTCGCCGTGCACGTCACCCGGACCGCCGGGCAGGCTGTGCTCCACCTCTCCTTCGACATGCTCGTCGTCGACCACGCCAGTCTGCGCATCCTGCTCGCCGAGTTCCAGGGGAGCTACGGCGGTGCCGCCCTCTCCGACGCACCGCGGATCACCTTCCGCGACTACGTCCTGGCCCGCCGCGCACTCGCCGACAGCTACGCACACACCCGCGACCGCGCCTACTGGACCGGACGCCTCGACACCCTGCCGCCCGCCCCCGAACTTCCCCTCGCCGAACACTGGGAAGCCGATGTGGACGATCACGGAGAGACCGGAAGTACGCCGGCTCCCGACGGCACGGTGACGTTCCGCCGACTGGAGACCTTGCTGTCCGCGGCCGACCGGGACCGCCTCACCGGGCGGGCAGCGCGGCGAGGACTGACCGTGTCGACCGTCCTGCTCACCGCATACGCCGAGACGGTCGGCGCCTGGTCGCGCACCAGCCGCTTCACGCTCAACGTGCCCACCGTCGACCGCCCCGCTCTGCACGACGACATCCACCGCCTCATCGGCGACTTCACCTCGCTCGAACTCCTCGCCGTCGACCTCGACGCCCCGGCCACCTTCACCGACCGGACCAGGGCGGTGGGGGAGCAGCTCCTCGAAGACCTGGCGCATGCGTCGTTCACCGGCTCGGAGGTGCTCGCCGAACTCTCCCGCCGCGCCGGCTCCCCGGTGCTGATGCCGGTCGTCTTCACCAGCGCCCTGGGCACCGGCGCCACCTCCGAGGGAGTGCCTCCCGAGGTGACGTACGCCGTGACCCGGACGCCACAGGTATGGCTCGACTGCCAGGTCATGCAGCGCGGTGACGCGTTGATCCTGTCCTGGGACATCCGGGTGGCCGCACTCGCCCAGGGGGTGGCCGACGCTATGTTCGAGGCGTACTCGGCACTCGTACGGTCGCTGTCGGCCGAGGGCGAAGCCGGAGAGGCCGCCTGGGACGCCCCGGTCCGCATTCCTCTGCCCGAGGCCCAGGCGGCATGCCGGCTCGCGGTCAACGCGACCGAGGGGCCCCTGCCCAACGCCCTGCTCCACGAACCCGTAATCGCCCAGGCGCAGGCCGCACCGGACGCGATCGCCGTCCGGACCCCCGACCTCGCCCTCACCTACCGACAGCTCGTGGCCCGCGCGAGCGCTCTGGCTCGTGCACTGACGGACTCCGGGCTTCGCCCGGGGGAACCCGTGGCCATCTGGGCCGACAAGGGCTGGGAGCAGGTCGTCGCGGTCTTCGGCACTCTCATGGCGGGCGGTGCCTATCTGCCCGTCGACACCGCTCAGCCACCGGCCCGTCGGGACACGATCATCGCGGACGCGGGCGTTCGCACGGTCCTCACCCAATCCTGGCTCGCCGAGATCGACGACCTGCCGGAAAGCATCACGGCCGTCGCCGTCGACCTCGTCCTACCCGAGGACACCGCGGCCGCGCCGGACGTGCGTGGCACCCGATGCGACCCGGACGACCTCGCCTACATCATCTACACGTCGGGTTCCACCGGCACGCCCAAGGGTGTGATGATCAGTCACCGAGCCGCTCTCAACACTGTCGAGGACATCAACCGGCGCTACGCCGTCACCGGGAGCGACCGCGTCCTCGGCATCGCGGGGCTGGGCTTCGACCTGTCCGTCTACGACCTGTTCGGGCCGCTCGCGGTGGGTGCCACCCTCGTCCTGCCCGCGGCCGACCGGCGAGGGGACCCCTCCCACTGGGCCGAACTCGTCCGCGACCACGGCGTGACCGTGTGGAACTCGGTCCCCGGTCAGCTCCACATGCTGTGCGACTGGCTCCGCTCCGAGCCCCCCGCCGGCGACGCCTCGCTGCGGCTCGCGCTGATATCCGGTGACTGGATACCCGTCTCGCTGCCCGACCAGGCCCGTGAACTCCTCCCGGGGCTGGACGTCATCTCGCTCGGCGGAGCCACCGAGGGCTCCATCTGGTCCATCGCCCACCCGATCGGCGAGGTGGACACCGCCCGCCCGAGCATCCCGTACGGCAAGCCCCTGACCAACCAGACCTTCGCCGTACTCGACCGGCACCTGCGGCCCCGCCCCGAATGGGTGCCGGGCGAGCTGTACATCGGCGGCGCCGGCGTCGCCCTGGGCTACTTCGGCGACGAGGAGCGCACGGCACAGCGGTTCCTCACCGACCCCGCCACCGGAGGGCGCCTGTACCGGACGGGCGACCTCGGGCGGTACCTCCCCGACGGAACCATCGAGTTCCTGGGCCGCGAGGACGCCCAGATCAAGATCCGCGGATACCGCGTCGAACTCGCCGAAGTGGAGGCCGCCGTACAGGCCCACCCGGCGGTCGCGGCGGGCGCCGTCATCGTCGACGACTCCGCGGCGGGCGGACGGCGCCTCGCCGCGTTCGTGGAGACGGCCCGCAAGGACAGGGATGCCGGCCTTCCCGGAGCACCGTCCGGGGACGGCTACGAGCCCGCCGCGGCGACCAGGGAACAGGCGCGTACGGTGGCCACCGACGCCGTACGTCAAGCCTCGGCCGCCGTCGACACCGCGCGGCTCACGGACTTCCTCAGCGCCCTCGACGAGGTGGCCATCGCCGAGATGACCCACGTCCTCGCCGCCTCCGGAACATTCGCCGACGGTGCGTCGCGCACAGCGGATGAAGTGGGCACGGCCCTGCGCGCCATGCCCCGGCACCGGCACATCGTGCGCCGCTGGCTGCGCGCCCTGGCCGTACGCGACCGGCTCACCCACCAGAGCCCGGACGACACCTACACCGGCCTGGTGCCCGTGTCCGAGACCGAGAAGGAACGCCGCTGGCAGCGGGCCGCGGCACTGGAGCACGAGATCGGCTGGAGCACGGAGCTGCTCACCGTCATGCGTACGTGTGCCGAGCGACTGCCCGAGCTGATCTCCGGCGAGACGGGCATCCAGGAACTGCTCTTCCCCGGAGCGGCCACGGATGCCGCGGATGCCGCTTACCGTGACAACCTCGCCATCCGGCACCTCAACCGCGCGGTGGTCGCCGCACTGCGGGAGATCGCTGCCGGCCACACCGGCGAGGAGCGGATGCGCGTCCTCGAAGTGGGCGGCGGCGTCGGCGGCACCACCGGCGAACTCGTGCCCGTCCTCGCCGAGTACGGCGTGGATTACCTGTTCACCGATGCCTCCGCCTTCTTCCTGAACGAAGCCCGCGAACGCTTCGCCGACCATGCCTGGGTTCGCTACCAGCGCTTCGACGTCGACGAGGACCCCCGCGCCCAGCACCTGCTGCCCAACACCTTCGACGTCGTGATCTGCGCCAACACGCTCCACGCCGCCGCCGACGCGGACGCCGCCGTGGGCCGGCTGCGGGAACTGCTGGTGCCGGGCGGCCAGCTGGTGTTCGTGGAGAACACCCGCGACGAGAACCTCCCCCTGCTGGTCTCCATGGAGTTCCTGGAGGTCGCCGGCCAGACCTGGACCGATGTGCGCGAGCACACCGGACAGTCCTTCCTCACCCACACCCAGTGGCGCGAACTCCTGGACGCACAGGGGGCGTCGGAGGTCACCTCACTGCCCGACTCCCGGGACCCCCTGGCCCTCACCGGGCAGGAGGTCTTCTTCGCCACCCTGAAGGACGACCGCTGTCACGTTCCCACGGGTGAGCTTGCCCGCACGGCGGCCACCCGGCTCCCGGAGTACATGCTTCCGTCGGTGTGGCAGGTCGTCGACGCCCTGCCCCGTACGGCCAACGGCAAGACCGACCGCGCTCGCCTGCGGACCTGGCTGCCCCGCGAAAGCGCACCGGTCGTCGTGGACGAACAGCCGAAGGACGAGCTGGAGAACAGCCTCGCCGACCTGTGGGCGGAACTCCTCGCTGTCGAACGTGTCACCCGCAACGACGACTTCTTCGACCTCGGCGGCGACTCCCTCCTGGTCGCACGCATGGTGGGCCGCCTGCGCGAACGCGTACCGCAGGCGGCCGACCTGGAATGGGAGGTCGTCCTGCGCCACATGCTGCGCCGCCCCACAGTCGCCGGTCTCGCCGGCTTCCTGCGCGGTCTGGCCGCCCCCGAGGACGCGCCCTCGGCGGACGCCGCGCGCACCGACCCGGTGATCCACCTGCACGGCGCCCGCTCCGAGGACGAGCCGACGACCGTCCTGGTACATGCGGGAACCGCGACGATCATGCCGTACCGGGCGCTGGTCACCGAGATCAGACGCCGCTCACCAGGTCTCGCCGAGGTCGTCGGCGTCGAGGTCCCGGACCTGAACGGATTCCTCGCAGCGCCCCCTGAGGGACTCATCGAGCAGATGGCGGCCGACTACGCCCGCGCCCTGACGGCGGACGGCCGCAGTCGCTTCCACGTCGTCGGCTACTGCCTGGGCGGCCTGATCGCCACCGAGGTGGCGCGCAACCTGGCCGAGTCCGGGGCCGAGGTGGAGAGCCTCACCGTCATCAGCAGCCACAGCCCCCGCTTCCGGCTCGACGACGAACTCCTCGCCGAGTACTCCTTCGCCGTCATGATGGGCATCGACCCTGCCGACCTCGGCTTCCCCGACGACCAGTACCGGGTCGCAGCGGCCGCCGACGCCGTCCTCGCCGCCAGCCCCGGTGTGCTGCCGGACGGCGGACTGGCCGGACTGCCCGAGGAGTTCGACGACGTGGCGGCGCGATTCCGGGAACTGGCGGAGGTCCCCCGCGCGACCCGCATCGAGCGGATGTGCGCGGCGGTCCCCGCCTCGGCGGGCACCTACGAACCCGAGCACATGACGCGGCTCTTCCTCGCGTTCCGGCAGAGCGTCTTCGCCATCACCCGCTACGACGCCGAGCCCTACGCGGGCGACATCACCTTCCTGCGCCACGACGGCGCCTACCCCTTCCCCGGCAGCAAGGACGCCGTCACCACCTACTGGGAGGAACTGACGCTGGGAGACCTGGACATCGTCGACATCGGCGGCGACCACTACAGCTGCCTGTCCGTCGAGCACGCGCCCGGCATCCTCAAGACCCTCGGTGAGCTGACCCAGGGGGCGATCACCCGATGAACAAGCCAGTTATCGGGGTCCTCGGGGCATCCGGTGCGGTCGGACGGGCCGCCGTACGGGAGCTGCGCAGGCTCGGCCACACCAGGCTCCGCCTGGGAGGACGGACCGCGTCCGCCCTGAGCGCTGTCGTCGAGGAGAACCCCACCGGCCACGACGAGACGGTCCGGGCCGACGCCACCGCTCCGGAGGGCCTGCGCGCCTTCACCGAGGGCTGCGACATCGTCCTCAACTGCGTCGGACCCACTTACCGGCTCCGGGCCACGGTGGCCTCCGCGGCACTCGCCGCCGGTGCCCACTGCGTCGACGTGGCCGGGGACGACCCGGCTGCCGAAGACCTCCTCAAGGCCGGTGATCCGACCCTCGGCGGCCGCACGGTCGTCCTTTCCGCGGGAGCCCTGCCCGGGTTGTCGAGCCTCCTGCCGCGCTGGCTGGCCGGGCAGGGACTGGACGGGGCCGCGGCGCTGACCGCGTACTGCGGTGGCCTGGAGACCTGTTCGCCGACCGTGGCGCACGATCTCATGCTTTCCCTGACCTCCGGTGGCGCGGACGGTGCGGCATACGGCGAGGCGCTGGCGGCCGTCCGCGGCGGGCGGCGCGTGTCACGTGCCCTGCGCACGGCCGAGGACACTGAACACGAGGCGTTCCCCGGCCGGGTCGCGGTGCAGCCCTACCTCAGCGGGGAGAGCGAACGCCTCGCCACCGTCCTGGGCCTGGACCGGCTCGACTGGTACAACGTCCACCCCGGCCCTGCCGTACGCGCGCTGCTCAACGTCCTGCCGGGACGCCTCGCAGCCGGAGAAGACCCCGACCGGCTCGCGGAGCGGCTGATCCTGGCCGCCGACCTCGACCTGGCCGGACGCAAGCCCTACTACGTCATGGACTTCACGCTGTCGGGAACGGCGTCCGCACGACCGGCCACCGCGGGGCTGACCCTGCGCGCCGCCAGCAGCTACCGCCTCACCGCGACCCTCGGCGCCCTCGCGGTGGAAGCGGTACTGCGGGGTGAGGTCCCGGCGGGCGTGCACTTCGCCTGTGACGTCCTGGATCCGGACACCGTGGTCACGCACCTGCGATCCCACGGTGCCGCCGACCTCCGGCTCTCCGGCGCGGCGGCCGAAGCCGACTACGTGGAAGAAGGCGTGCTGTGAGCGAAGCGTCGCCCCTGCGTGTACTGGTCTGCGGTACCAACTTCGGCCGCTTCTACGCCGAGGCGGTACGCAGGCGCCCCGGCTACCTCCTCGCCGGCGTCCTGAGCCGTGGTTCGGCGGCGTCCCGCGCGTACGCCCGGAGCCTGGACGTCCCGTACTACACGGACGTGGACGACCTTTCGGAGGACATCGATGCCGCCTGCGTCGCGGTGAGTTCCTCCATATCAGGTGGCCCGGGCACCGAGCTGGCCCGAGCGCTCATGGACCGGGGCATCCACGTCCTCCAGGAACACCCCGTCCACCTCACCGAGCTGACGGACAACCTCAAACACGCCCGCAGGCGAGGGGTGCAGTACCGCCTCAACACCCACTACCCGCATGTCGCTCCCGTCCGCGCCTTCATCGAGGCAGCCAGCCGGCTCGTCCAACGGCAGAGACCACTCTTCGTGGACGCCGCCACCCCGGTCCACCTGATGCATCCCCTGGTGGACATCCTCGGTCAGGCGATGGGCACGCTCCGGCCCTGGCGGTTCGCGGACCCGGCGCCGCTGCCCGCCGAGATTGGACCGCAGCCGTTCCGTTCCCTGCACGGCGTGTTCGCCGGCGTACCCCTCACCCTGCGGGTGCACCACCAGCTCGACCCGTCCGACCGGGACAACCATGCCCTGCACTGGCACCGGATCTCCGTCGGAACAGAGGGCGGAGTGCTCACCCTGGCCGACACCCACGGCCCGGTGCTGTGGAGTCCTCGGCTGCACATCGGCCGGGACACGGACCGGCGATTCGTCCTGGACGGGCCGGGAACCGGGCGACTGGGGCTCGGCACCACGGCCGTGGTCGGCACCACGGGGACCTTCCGTGCGGTCTTCTCCGACCTGTGGCCCGAAGCGATCGGCACGGCCCTAGACGGTCTCCGCGAGGCCGTCGCCCAGGGTGGGGACGCCTTGCGCGCGGGCCAGTACGACCTGGCCGTGTGCCGCATCTGGACCGACCTCGCGGCACGGCTGGGACCACCCGAGATCGTCCGGCCGGCCACCCCCCTGCCCCTGGCGGTCAGCGACATATTCCCAGTGCCGGAGGGCTTCCCAGGCGATACCACATCCCGCTCGGAACCGTCCTCGCACGTCGCAGGTCCGACCCCCGCCGGGGAGCCGACCGGCTTCTCGCCCGAGACGGTGCCGGTCCGTCCCGCGGACGCCGCGCCGTACTCTCCGTCGGCCGAGTTCTTCGACCTCTTCGCCGCCGAGCACACCGCGACCTCCAGCGTCCCGGCGGTCGCCGCCCTCCTCGCCGAAGCGGATCTGAGCGCGGGGCCGGTCGTCGACATCGGTGCGGGCACCGGTCTGGTCACCGAGGCCGTCGCCCGGGCCCGGCCGGACGCGCAGATCATCGCCTGTGAACCGTCGGTCGGCATGCGGGCCGTGCTCACCAGCCGTGTCTTCAGTGACGAAGACCTGCGTACCCGGGTGACCGTCACCGCGGACTCCGCTCCCGACCTGGAGCTTCCCGACCGGATCAGCGTCGTCCTGCTGTGCGGAGTTCTCGGCCACCTCGACGCCGAAGAGCGGGCCAGGCTATGGCGGCGGCTGGACCGACGGCTGGCCCCCAGCGGGCTCGTCATCGTCGAACTCATGCAGTTCGAAAGCCCCTCGTCCCTGCCCGAGACCCGGCTCGCCACCGCCAGAGCCGGACGCCACCGCTATGAGTGGTCGTTCGCCGGAGCACCGGACGAGGCCGAGGACGGAGCGATGCGCCTGCACTCCACCTGGCGGGTCTACCGGGACGGCGCCGCCCATGCGGAACGCGAAGTGCGCGACTCCTACCGCTGGGCACCCTTCGGACTGCAGGACGTGGCGGCCGAGTCCGGCATGACGGCACGCGCCCTGCCCACCCGCCCCGGAGCACCCCCACTGGCCGTACTCACCCGGACACCCGGCGGCCCCGACACGGCCCCACGGCTGCCGCACGCGCGGACCCCGTCCGACGGCCCGGACGCCCCGCGCACCGCCACTCCGCTCGTCTCCGCTCCCACCGACGGCTAGGACCCACCATGAGCACCCCCGAGACCTCGACGGCGTCTCACGCCTCCGACCCACCCCGCACGGACACCACGGCCCCACCCCGGGACTTCCCCATCCAACGAGGCTGCCCCTTCGCCGCGCCCGCGGAGTACGACGCGCTGCGCACCGACGAACCGGTCGCCCGCGTCACCCTGCCGACCAAGAAGCAAGCCTGGGTCGTCACCCGCTACGACGACGTCCGCGAACTGCTCTCCGACCCCCGTGTCAGCGCCGACATCCGCCGCCCGGGCTTCCCGGCCCTCGGCGAGGGCGAACAGGAGGCCGGGGCACGGTTCCGTCCCTTCATCCGCACCGACGCCCCCGAGCACACCAAGTACCGGCGCATGCTCCTGCCGGTGTTCACCGTGCGCCGGGTCCGGGAGATGCGCCCCGCCGTACAGGCACGGGTGGACGAGATCCTGGACGGCATGCTCGCCGCAGGCGGACCCGTCGACTTCGTCTCCGCGTACGCCAACGCCGTCTCCACCTCGGTGATCTGCGAACTCCTCGGCATCCCGCGCGAGAACCTGGAGTTCTTCCGGGACGTCACCCGGATCTCCGGCTCCCGCAACAGCACCGCCGAACAGGTTGCCGAAGCCCTCGGCGGCCTCTTCGGCCTGCTCGCCGAACTCATCGCCCAACGGCGGGAAGAACCCCGGGACGACCTGATCTCCAAGCTCGTCACCGACCATCTCGCCACCGGCCACGTGACCATGGACCAGCTGCTGTCCACCCTCGGCATCACCATCAACGCCGGCCGTGAGACCACCACGAGCATGATCGCCCTGAGCACTCTGCTCCTCCTGGACCGGCCGGAGCTGAAGGAGGAACTGCGCCGCGACCCCTCCCTCATGCCCGCCGCCGTCGACGAACTCCTGCGCGTCCTGTCCGTCGCCGACTCCATCCCCCTGCGCGTGGCCGCCGAGGACATCGACCTCTCCGGCCGGACGATCCCCGCCGACGACGGCGTCATCGCCCTCCTCGCCGGCGCCAACCACGATCCCGAGCAGTTCGACGCGCCGGAGCGGGTCGACTTCCACCGCACCGACAACCACCACGTCGCGTTCGGCTACGGCGTCCACCAGTGCGTCGGACAGCACCTGGCCCGGCTGGAAATGGAGGTCGCCCTGGAGACACTCATCCGCCGGGTCCCCACCCTCCGCCTCGCCGGTGACCGGGACGACGTCGCCGTCAAGCACGACTCGGCCACCTTCGGCCTCGAAGAACTGAGGGTGACCTGGTGACCGCGTCCTCCTCACCGAACGTGTCGTTCCAGCACCCCGCTCAGCACTTCCCCCGGCCCTCCGCACGCGCCGTCCGAGCCGACAGCCCCTGGATCAGGCGGTGGAGCGGCGGGCCTGCTCCCCGCTTCACGCTCGTATGCCTGCCGCACGCGGGCGGAAGCGCGGGCTTCTACCGGCCCTGGGCGGCCATGATGCCCCCCGAGGTCGAACTCCTCGCCATCCAGTACCCCGGCCGCGAGGACCGTTTCGAGGATCCCGGGGCGGCCGACATGGGGGAGCTGATCAGCGCGGTGGCGGACGCCCTCGAACCGCTGCTCGACCGGCCGTACGCCCTCTTCGGACACAGCATGGGCTCCGCCGTGGCCTGGGAGCTGGCCCACGAGCTCACCGGCCGCCGGAACCTCCCCCCGCACCGGCTGTTCGCGTCGGGCCGGGCCGCTCCCGGCACCGCCGTGACCGGGCAACTGCACCGCCAGAACGACGACACCCTGAGCGCCGAACTGGCACGCCTCGGCGGAACCAGCCGAGAGATCCTCGACGACCCCGGGCTGCGGTCCCTGATCCTGACGGCCGTACGTCACGACTACCGGATCATCGAGACGTACCGGCCGGCGGAGCGGCCGCCCCTGGCCTGCCCCCTGCACGTCCTGACCGGCAGCACGGACCCCGAACTCGGGGAGGAACGCAGCCGCGACGGGGCAGCTGGCTGGGCGGACCTCACCACCGCCCGCACCGAAGTCCGCGTCTTCCCCGGCGACCACTTCTACCTCACCCCCCGACGCCGCGAGGTCGTCGCCACCGTGCTGCGCCGACTGGACCCCTCGCTGACCATCGGCGGCGCACACACCTGGCCGAGCACCCCGTGAACCGAGACCGCACCGCCACCCGTATACGACCCACCACGCCCGCCCCCACCCGGAGAACGCCGTGATCGACTACTACTCGACCTCGGCCGAGTTCTACGAACTGGTCGCCACCCGGCACACCGCCAGCAGCGGCCCGCCGCTGGCCCGCGTCCTTACGGGTCTGGACACGTCCCACGGACCCGTCCTGGAGATCGGGGCGGGCACCGGACGTGTGACGGAGGTCATCGCCTCCGCCCTGCCCGAGGCGGAGGTCCTCGCGGCCGAGCCCTCGGCCACCATGCGCGCCATGCTCACCTCCCGGGTCGCCCGCGACCCGGACCTGCGCAAGCGCGTGACCGTCGTGGACGGCGCCGCCCAGGACCTCGTCCTGCCCGAACGGCTCTCCGCCGTCGTGATCTTCGGCGTAGCCGGTCACCTCACCGTCCCCGAACGCGTCGCGCTGTGGAAACGGCTCGCGGACCGCCTTCCGGACGGCGCGCCCATCGTCGTCGAACTCATGGGAGTGACCTCGCCCCGCGTCATCCCGCCCGTCATGTCCCTCAGGGAGACCATCGGACGCCAGACGTACGAGTGGTGGATCGGCGGCGAACCCACCGACGGCGACGCCATGCGGTTCACCACCACATGGAAGGTGCTGCGCGACGGCCGCACGGTGCGTGAGGTCTCCGATACCTACGACTGGCACACCTTCGACGTCGCCCGGCTGGCCCGCGAGGCCGGCATGACCAGCCGCCGCATCACCGAGGCCGGCGGCAGGCCCATCCCCGAAATCGGAGTACTCGTCAAGTGAAGTCACAACCGCCCGGGGCCGGTCAGGCCCCGGCAGCCGCGGACACCGCTGCCGACAGCACGGGCCCCCGCCTCACTCCGCCTCCGCTCCGCGCGCTCGCCGAGCCGGTCCGCGGCCGGCTGGCCCTCGCCACGGGCCTCCAGGCCGTCGCCGCCCTCGCCGGTGTGGCCCCCTTCATCGCCGTCTCCCGCATCGCCGAACGCCTCACCGCTGGGCCCCCGGCCGACGGGGACGCCCTCTGGCCGCTGGTGGTCCTGGCCTGCTCCTCGGGCTTCGTCGCCCTGGTATGCGGCACGGCGGCCGGAGCCCTCGCCCACATCGCCGACAACAACCTCCAGCTCACCCTCCGCCGCCGGCTCGCCCGGCACATCGGACGGCTGCCGCTCGGCCGGCTCACCGACCGAGGCACCGGCGAGGTCAAGCAGGCCGTGCAGGACGACGTGAGCGCGCTGCACACGCTGTTCGCCCACACCCTGCTCGATGTCGTCGCGGTCCTCACCGCCCCGGTGCTGGCACTGGCCTACCTGTTCACGGTCGACTGGCGTCTGGCCCTCGTCAGCGTGGTGCCCCTGCTGCTGGGCGTGTACCTGTTCAGCCGGGCCATGGCGGGCGCGGCGGGACAGATGGCCGAGTTCGGTGCCGCCCTGGGACGGATATCCGCAGCCGCGGTGGAGTTCGCCTCCGGCATCGCCGTGTTCAAGAGCTTCGGGCGCGGGAGCAAGGCCCACGAACGTTTCGTGCGCGCGACCGAGGGCTTCGCCGACTTCTTCTCCGGCTGGGTCCGGTCCACCCTGATGACCTCCACCGCCGCGATCCTGGTGGTGGCACCGGCCGTGGTCCTGCTGCTCCTGTCCGTTCTGGGCGCGGTGTTCATCACCCAGGACTGGATGACCGGCGCCGAACTCGTCCCCTTCCTCCTGCTCGGCCCCGCCGTCGCCGCCCCCATGGGCGTGGTGGGCCCCCGCATCCAGCAGATCCGTGCCGGCCAGGCCGCCGCCGTACGCATCACGACACTGCTGCACGCCCCCACGCTCCCCGAGCCAGCAAACCCGGCCCTGCCCGACGGCCATCACGTTTCCTTGCGTGGGGTGTCGTTCTCCTACGACGGGCGGGCCCACGTCCTCAGCGGCGTCGATCTCGACCTCGCGCCCGGCACGGTAACCGCCCTGGTCGGCCCCTCCGGCTCCGGCAAGTCCACCCTGGCGTCGCTGCTGCCCCGCTTCCACGACGTCACCGCCGGTACGGCCACCCTCGGCGGCGTCGACCTCCGCGACATCCCCGCGGCCGAGCTGTACCGCCGGGTCGGCTTCGTCCTCCAGGACGTGCGGCTGTTGCGCGCGAGCGTCGCCGACAACATCCGGCTGGGCCGCCCCGACGCCACTGACGAGGAGGTCGAGCGGTGCGCCCGCGCCGCCCGCATCCACGACCGCATCACGGCCCTGCCGGACGGATACGCCACCGAACTCGGCACGACCGTCACCCTCTCCGGTGGGGAGGCCCAACGCCTTTCCATCGCGAGGGCACTGCTCGCCGACGCCCCCGTTCTCGTCCTCGACGAGGCGACCGCGTACGCCGACCCGCACTCCGAAGCGCTGATCCAGGACGCGCTGTCCGAGCTCGCGGCCGGCCGGACCCTCCTCGTCATCGCCCACCGGCTGTCGACCATCCGCTCCGCCGACCGCATCGTGGTGCTGGAGGACGGACGCGTCACCGAACAGGGCCGCCACGACGACCTCCTGGCCGCTCAGGGCCGCTACGCCGCGCTGTGGGAGGCCCAGCGGACCGCGGGCCCGGACGAGAGCGATGGCCTACCACACCACCGGTCCGCACCATTGGGAGCCGGCCGCAGGGCGGACGATATCCGAGAAGGAAGTGCACGATGATCCGTCAGCTCTACCGCGTCCTGGGACCGGTTGGCTCCCGCCCGCTGAACCGGCTGCTGGTCCTCCAGTCCGGTGCGGCCGTACTGCAAGGCGTCGCCTTCGCCCTCCTCGTGCCGGTCCTTCAGGCCCTGCTCGGCGCGGACCCCGACGACGTCTGGCCCTGGCTGACGGCGTTCTCCGGCTGCGTACTCGGTTACGCGGCGTTGCAGGGCGCCGCTCTGAGCGGCGGGTTCACCGTCGGCTCCCAGCTTTCCCGGGTGCTGCACCGCCGACTGGCCGACCAGGCCCTGCGCCTGCCGCTGGGCTGGTTCACCGCCGACCGCACGGCCGAGTTCAGCAGACTGGCCGGACAGAACGTCATCCAGGTGATGAGCACACCGGCCCACCTGCTGCGCCCATTCCTCACCTCCCTTCTCACCCCGGTGACGCTGGTCATCGCCACCTTCTTCTTCGACGTCCGCACCGCCCTGGTGCTCCTGGTCTGCGCGCCCGTGCTGTTCGCCGTCCAGTTGGCCAGCGCCGCGATGATGCGCCGACTCGACCTCGGCCGCGACGCCGCGGCCGGCGAATCCGCGGACCGCGTGCTGGAGTACACGCGCAACCAGCCGGTCCTGCGGGCGTTCGGCCGGACCGCGGAGGGTTACGGAGCGCTGGACGACGCGTTGGTGGCCGAGGCACGCGCCGATCGGCGGCTCATCGCGCGCGGCCTCCCCGGCCTGGTCTCGTTCACGTTCGCCACCCGACTCGTGTTCGCCCTGCTGCTCGCACTCGGGGTGTCCTGGCAGCTCGACGGGTCGCTCACCGTCCCCACCCTGCTGGCCCTCCTGGTCCTGCTGGTGCGGCTCATCGACAGCGTGTCGTCCGCAGCCGAGGCCGGTGCGGGCATGCGTATTGCCCGTAACACCCTGGAACGGCTCGGCGCCGTCCTCGACGAGCCGCCGTTCCCCCAGCCCGTCGAGCCGCAGACACCCCGTGACGCGAGCGTGGAGTTCTCCGGGGTCGGCTTCCGCTACACCGACGGGACGGCCCACGCAGCTTCCGCACGCCCGGTCCTGAACGACGTGACGTTCCGCCTGCCCGAGCGCAGCATGACCGCACTGGTCGGGCCCTCCGGCGCCGGCAAGACCACGGTCGCCGCGCTGATCGCCCGCTTCCGTGACACCACGGACGGCACGGTCCGCATCGGCGGAGTCGATGTCCGCGAGATCGCCGCCGACGACCTGGCCGCCCATGTCTCCCTCGTCTTCCAGGACGTCTACCTCTTCGACGGAACCATCGAGGAGAACGTCAGGATCGCGTCCCCGGACGCCGCCCCGGAGGAACTGGCCACTGCCGCCGCCCTGTCCGGGCTCGACCGGGTGATCGCGGAGCTTCCCGACGGGTGGGACACCAAGGTGGGGGAGGGCGGGGCGAGGCTGTCGGGAGGGCAGCGCCAGCGCGTGTCCATCGCCCGCGCACTGCTGAAGGACGCTCCCATCCTCATCCTCGACGAGGCGACGGCCGCGCTCGACCAGGAGAACGAGGCGTTGTTCGCCGATGCCGTGCGCGCCCTGGCCGACCGCAAAACTCTGCTGGTCATCGCGCACCGGCTGAGCACCGTCGTCCACGCGGACCAGATCCTGGTCCTGGAGGACGGTGAGATCACCGAACGAGGCACGCACGACGACCTGGTCACGGGTGGCGGCACCTACGCGTCCTTCTGGCAGCGCCGGACCCGGGCCCACGGCTGGCGACTTGAGGCGGCACGGCCATGACTCCCCACCACGCACCAGCGATCCACCGGACACAGCCGCAGCGCCAGAGAGAGGACATGACACGATGAGTACCGGCCTGAGGAAGACCTGGGACGCGTGGGCGGGTGCCGTCCCGCGACTGGCGCGCTCAAGCACCCTGGAGCCCTGCGACGACCCCGCGGCCACGGCCACCCGCCTCGCCCAAGCCGCCCTCGCCGACCAGTACATGGTGTACGAGGCAGCAGCCGGCGTCTGGCACTTCGCTGCGGGCTCCGCCGAGAGCCTCACCGCGCACGCAGCCGGCATCACGGCGCGAGCGGCGGGGCGCACCTGGACGTCTCCCACCGACGACAGGCCGCTGACGATGTTCGCCGACGCACTGAGCGCCCTCTCCGCAGCGCACGGCGCGCACGACAGCGAACGTCACTTCTACGGCTGGGCCGCCTTCGAACTCGCCCACCTCCTCCACGCGGACCCCGAGGCCACCGGTGACGGGCCTCTGCTGCACGCGCTGATCCCGTCCGTCGAGGTGACCCTCACCGGGGACGGGACCGTGATCCGCGCGGTGGACGAGGCGTGGCTCCGCAAGGTCTCCGACCTGCTGGCGGAGCCGACGACGCGACATCTCGCTCCGGGCGGGACGTCCCCGGAGGTGTCCGAGCGGATCATCGCGGCCGGCACGGACGCCTATGGCAGGGCGGTGTCCCGAACGGTCGAGGACATCCGCGCCGGGCTCCTGGAGAAGGCCGTTGTCTCCCGGAAGGTTCCGCTGCCCGCCGCGCCATCCGTGGACTTCCCCGCGACCTATCTCACGGGCCGCCGGGCCAACACCCCGGCCCGCTCCTACCTGCTGGAACTCGGGGGCTACCGGGCGGCGGGGTTCAGCCCGGAGACCGTCCTGGAGGTCGGCGAGGACGGCCGAGTCAGCACCCAGCCCCTCGCAGGCACCCGCGCACATGGGACGGATCCGACGGAGAACGAGCGCCTGCGCACGGAACTGCTCACCGATCCCAAAGAGGTGCACGAGCACGCCGTGTCCGTACGCCTGGCCTGGGACGAGATGGCGGTGGTGTGCCGGCCAGGGTCCGTCACGGTCGAGGAGTTCATGGCGGTCCGGCCGCGCGGTTCGGTGCAGCACCTCGCCTCACGTGTGACGGGCCGACTGCGGCCCGATGCCGGACCGTGGGACGCCTTCGCCTCGCTCTTCCCGGCGATCACCGCCACAGGAGTCTCCAAACGCTCCGCCCTCCAGACCCTGGCCCGCCACGAGGAGGGGCCACGCGGCTTGTACGGCGGCGCGGTCTTTCGGGGGAGCACCGGTGGCACCCTCGACGCCGCCCTCGTCCTGCGCACCCTCATCGGCGCGGGCGACGAGACGTGGCTACGCGCGGGCGCGGGAGTTACCGCTCAGTCCAGCCCCGAACGCGAGATCGAGGAGACCTGCGAAAAGCTCCGCAGCGTCGCCCCGCACCTGAGGTTCGCCATTAAGACCGTGTCCTACATGGTCAGTTGGCGGTTGTGCTGTTCATGGGAAGTGGACGGTGGGGATGGATCGTTCCGGACGGACTGTGGGAGATAGCGAGGCCGTTACTGCCGTCGGC
>NZ_JBHXJG010000015.1:0-50444 GCF_042723425.1 Streptomyces sp. NPDC058375
GCCACGACTCGTGGCCGGCCGCGTCGCGGCTGTCGTGTGCTACGCCTGACCGTACGGTCGGCCGCAGTCCGCGTCGCACTGCGCGAGGTTGGTGCCGTCCATGGTCCACAGGTCGTCGAAGACCATGAACCCGGCCGCCTTCATGGCGTGCGCGGAGGCGGCGACCTTCTTCGGGTCACGGGCCCCGCCGCCCGGCGCCGGGTTGTGGTGCAGGAAGCGGCCCGCGTACCGCTCGCACAGGCCTGCGTACTCCTTCGTGTGAAGGATGAGCGCGTGCAGCCCGAGGTCCACGTCGTCCGAAGGGACCAAGGGAACGGTGGCGGTGGCAGCGGTGACCAAGAAGGCCACGGCCTGGTCCGCGATCCGCTGAGCCCGCTCCGGCGACTGCCCGTCGTGGATGACCACGAAGTGGGCGAGGCTTTCGAACAGCTCCTCACCAGCCACCGCGCGACCGGTCCTCTGATCGTTCGTCGTTGCCGTCATGCGACTACTCCTTTGTGTGGCGGTGTGCGGCACTTACTCCCGCATCGGGCGCTGAGCCGGCTCAAGGCGACCGGAAGGCGATGGCGCGCATCACAGCCCAGCCCGAGTGTTGGCGTTCCGGATGGCCAGACGTGCGCTGAGTTCCTCCCGCGCACTCGGCGTCACGACGTTGTCCGGCATGGCATCCCATTCCGTGCCGCCGCGGATCGGCCGTATCTGCACGCGACCGCCGACCTCGCCCATGACGACGCCGATACGTCCCCTGGTGGTGTCCTTCGCCAATGCACCGATGCCTGGTCCGGTCTGCTGGTTGCTCGCCATGCGGACGAGGATCCTGCCGCTCACCAGGACGTCGGAACCTCCACCAAACCCCACTTCGGGACGTCCCGCGTCGGATAGAACGTCCCTAGTGCCGTCCCCGAGTGTCAGGAGAGTTGGAGATGCCGAACGAGAGGTTACGTGCGGCCATGGCGTCCGGCGGCTGGACGTACACCGCCCTCGCGAACAAGGTCGAGGTCGATCCCAAGTCCGTAGAAAGATGGGTCAATTCGGGGCGCACGCCACGCCGGGCCACGGCCATGCTGGCAGCGGAAACACTGGGAGAAGACGTGCACGCTCTCTGGCCCGCGCTCCGGCAGGCACGCCCTGCCCGCACTGTCAGTCCGGAACTTGTGGCCCTCTACGACCAGCGGGCGGACATCCCAGTCTCCACCTTCGTGGACATGCTGATCCAAGCCCGCGAGCGCATCGACGTGTTGGTGTACGCGGCCGTCTTCCTGCACGAGGCGTACCCGCGGCTCAACGACTTGCTGCGAGAGCGAGCTGCCGCCGGGTGTGCTGTCCGTATCACGATCGGCGACCCTGACAGCGCGCATGTCCAACAGCGCGGCCAAGAGGAGAGGTTCGGCCACGGGATCGAGTCCCGCTGTCGACTCGCCCTCATGCACTATCGCCCCCTGGCAGGGGTATCCGGCATCGAGGTGCGAACCCATGCCACCACGCTCTACAACTCGATCTATCGGGCAGATGACCAGACGATGGTCAATGCCCATATCTGGGGCGTGAACGCCTACGGCGCTCCCGTATGGCATCTGCGGCGCAGCGAAGAGGGCGGCATGTTCGACACCTACGCCAGCAGCTTCGAAGCGGTCTGGGAGACCGCGACGCCGGTAAGCGAAGGGTGAGCATGGCACGAACCGAGTACTACGACGACCCGACAGCACCTGAACCGAACAGCTTGGTGGTCGCGGCATCCGCCGTGGTCACCGACGACGAAGGACGCGTGCTTCTCCAGCGCCGACGGGACAACGACCTTTGGGCGCTACCTGGCGGCGGCATGGAGATGACCGACTCACTCCCCGGCACGGCCGTCCGCGAAGTGAAGGAGGAAACAGGTCTGGACGTCGAGATCACCGGGCTCGTGGGCACGTACACCGACCCTCGCCACGTCATCGCCTACTCGGACGGCGAAGTGCGCAGACAGTTCAACGTCTGTTTCACCGCCCGTGTGGTCGGGGGACGGCTCGCCATCTCGGACGAGTCAACAGAACTGCGCTTCGTCCCGCCGCAGGACATCGAGCAACTACCTATGCACCACACACAGCGGCTCCGGATCCGCCACTTTCTGGAGCACCGTGAGCGCCCCTATCTCGGCTGACCTCTTTGGACTGCGGCGACGGCGATCCAGGAAGTGGCGGATCCGCCAGGTCACCGGATGGCCTCGCCCATGAGCACATAGAGCAGCCCGACGAGGGAGCCACTGCTGACGATCTCGCGGCGGTCGATCATGCCCCTCACCTCGGCCAGCGGGATCCACTCGATCCGGTCCGACTCGTTCTTCTCAGTCGGCGGTCCTTCGTACGTCGCCCCATCGGCCCGGAAGACGTGATGCTGGGAATCGGTGATGCCGTTTGCCGGCTCGGCGTAGATCAGCGGCTCGACGGGACCGGGCCGCCAGCCGGTCTCCTCCAGCACCTCTCGTGCTGCCGCTTCGGCCGGTGTCTCGCCCTCCTCGACCAAGCCCATGGGCAGCTCCCACGCCCACGCGTCCGTGATGAAGCGATGCCGCCACATCATCAGCACCTCGCGCCGCTCGTTGATCACGGCGGCCACCGCCAGATGCCGGAGCTTGACCACGTGGTGTTCCCAACGGTTCCGTCCGGCGTCTCGATGTCGGTGAGCCACAGGTTCACCCAACTGTTCTCGTAGATCGGACGTAACCCGTGGATCTTCCACTGCATCGCTGCGGCCCCTCTCGATCGGCCTCCGGCATCGCAGAGATGCGGGCGCAGCAACGGCGCATCAGGCAAGTTCGCGTCACATTGACACATACAAGATACGCGCGCAGCGTGGCACTTCAGGAGACATGCCACGGGTACGTGCAACGCTCACGCGCTCCGACGGACCAGCAGTGCATCATCTGGTGTTGGCAAAGGCGTACGCAGGATTGAACGAGGCGCGCGCCGGGCCTCGTTCCGAACCGCCGCCCCGCCCCGTGCCTCTCCGCACCCCGGTGCTGCGCCCTGCCGGTCCCTACGGCCATGGCCATGGTGGTGGTTACTGAGGTTGAAGGCGTGATGTCGGAGCCTGGTGCTCCCGCCATGAGGGAAAGTCGGTAGGTTGCCTGTCATGGCTGAGCTTGGACCTGTTATCTCGCCGCCCGCCCCGTTGCGAACCGAGCGGCTCGTGCTCCGCGAGCCCGAGGCTCGGAACCGTGCGGCGTTCGTTGACCTGTTCGCTTCGTCAGAGGTGCGGACGTACCTCGGTGACCCCCGACCACGTGCCCGAGCTTGAGAGTGCAGTGCCTGAAGTGCCCGGGCTGCGGCCGGGCGTATTCGTGGTCGATTACGACGGGGCGATGATCGGCATCGTCACGCTTGACCGGCGGGACGCGGAGCGTCCGGGGCACGTCCGTGCAGCCGGGTCGCCTCCCGCCGGGCCCCTTCCTCATCCACGCGCTGGCGTCGGTAGGCACCACCAGGGCGACCAGAGCACCCGCGCCGGCGACCACGCCGAAGGACAGCGTCACCAGGTCGAAGAGGGTCTTCGCGTCGATGCGGCGCTGAGGCTTGAGGCCTTGCACCGCGAGCAGCTCCCACCCGGTGTAGAAGACCCCCACCGCAACGAGAACCGCCAAGGTGAAGGTGAGGGCAAGGGCACGGCCGACGGGCCACAGCCGCAGGCCACGGTCTCCCCGACGGGACGACGAACGCGTCTTCATGACTACAAGGACACACCAGTTCGCTCGATCATTTCCCCGAACCTGACAAGTCGACAGGCCGTCGGCGCAGGGCGACCGTGCGCCGTGACTTCAGCGGGCCCGTGTGACGCTTAGCGTGCCGTGGCGGCCTGTCCCGGGCGACGGTCCCCACCAGGCACAACACGCGGAGCGGTACGAAGGGTCAAAACGCCCTTTCAGGCGAGCCGTAATGCCGACCGACAAGCACCCCGGCGCCAGGTCGGGTTGCTCCGTCAGCATGTCGCCGGTCGTCGCCTGGTGTGCTGTCGCGAGGGTGTCCACGTCATTCGTCACAAAACGATCTTGGACACCCTCGTTCTCGTCCCCGCAGGCGCCCCGTTGGCCCCATCACCCGGAGGAACCCGTGTCATACCCGCAACTCCTCACCCCCGAGGAAAAGCTCGCCGACGCGAAGAAGCTCTTGAGCCTCCCGCGTATCGTCGTGATCTGCGGCTCCACCCGCTTCATGACCGAGATGAACGAAGCCGACCTGCGGGAGACCAAAGCCGGAAAGATCGTCGTCAAGCCGTGCTGTGATATGAAGTCGCCCCACGAACTCTGGTCCGATCCTGTCGAGGCCGAGGCGCTGAAGGCTCGACTCGACGACCTGCACCGGGCGAAGATCCGGCTCGCTGATGAGGTGCTCGTAGTCGGCGACTACATCGGAGACAGCACCCGAGCCGAAATCTCCTACGCCCGGTCGCTGGGCAAGCCTGTGCGGTTCACGGACCCCGAAGTGGACCCTGACGCCTGACCGTCGATGGGGTGGTACTGCGGAAGCCGTTGCCGACCGATCCGGCCAGCGCCACGGATCAGAGGAACGTGGCCTTCCCCGGCCCCTCCTCCACGAAGCTGCGCATCCCCCGCTCCCGGTCCTCTGTGGCGAACAGGCCGGAGAACCAGTTCCGCTCGATGGTGAGCCCCGTGTCGATGTCCGTCTCCAGCCCCGCGTCGATCGACTCCTTGGCCGCGCGCAGCGCCAGCGCGGGCCCCTTGGCCAGCTGGGCGGCCCAGGTGTGCGCCTGGTCGTAGACCTCGGCGGCCGGGACGACCCGGTCGACCAGGCCCAGCGTCAGGGCCTCCTCCGCCTTTACCATGCGGCCGGTGAAGATGAGGTCCTTGGCGCGGGAGGGGCCGATCAGGCGGGCGAGGCGCTGGGTGCCGCCCGCGCCGGGGATCAGGCCGAGCAGGATCTCCGGCTGGCCGAGCTTCGCGTTGTCCGCGGCGATCCGGAAGTCGGCGCAGAGCGCCAGTTCGCAGCCGCCGCCGAGCGCGTAGCCGGTGACGGCGGCCACGACCGGCTTCGGGATGCGGGCGACGGCCGTGAAGGCGTCCTGGAGACCCTTGGAGCGGAGGACCATCGCCGTGTGGTCCATCGCCTGCATCTCCTTGATGTCCGCGCCCGCCGCGAACACCTTCTCGCCGCCGTAGAGGATCACGGCGCGCACGTCCTCGCGCCGGGTCGCCTCCTCGGCCAGCTCCCGCAGCCGGTCCTGGATCGCGACGTCCAGGGCGTTCATGGGCGGCCGGTCGAGCTGGATGGTGCCGACGCCGTCGCGTACTTCGAAGGTCACAGTCATGCCTAGAGGTTAGGGCGTGTCCGGCGGATCAGGACCGGATAGGCCGCGGCGTCTGGTGCGGTGCATCGCAAGGCGCTGGAACGCCCTCATCGCGGAGCGATTAGGGTGTTTCGGCAACGCCGCGAGGTGCCGTGCCAGGCGTCGTGGACCCGGTCATGATCCGCCGGACACGCCCTAACCACCGCTAACGACGGCGGGCCCGGTGCCGTTGGTCACAGCACCGGGCCCGCTCGGAGAGGGGAAGGGAGTTACTTCTTCCACTCCTCCCAGTCCATGTTCCAGCCGTTGAGGCCGTTGTCCGGAGCGATCTGCTTGTCCTTGGAGTTCTTCACGATGACCACGTCGCCGATCATCGACTTGTTGTAGAACCAGGCCGCCGGCGTCTGGCTGTCGTAGCCGCCGCGCACATCGCGCAGACCGACACAGCCGTGGCTGGTGTTGGTGGTGCCGAAGATCGAGGACGCGCCCCAGTAGTTGCCGTGCAGGAAGGTGCCCGAGGTGGACAGCCGCATGGCGTGCGGGACGTCCTTGATGTCGTACTCGCCGCCGAAGCCGACGGTGTCGCCGTTCATCCGGGTCACCTTGAGCTTCTCGCTGATGACCATCTGACCGTTGTACGTGGTCGTCGCCGGGGCGCCCGCGGAGATCGGGATGTCCTTGATCTGCTTGCCGTCGCGGACCACCTTCATCCGCTTCGCGCTCGCGTCGACGGTGGAGACCTGGCTGCGGCCGATGGTGAACGTCACCGTCTTGGCCTGCTTGCCGTAGACGCCCGGCCGGCCCTCGACGCCGTCGAGGTTGAGTTCGACGGTCACCTTGGTGCCCGGCTTCCAGTACGCCTCCGGGCGGAAGTCGAGGCGGTCGTTGCCGAACCAGTGGCCCTCGATCTCGACGGCCGGGTCGGCCGTCACCTTGATGCCCTTCTCCACCGCGTCCGGGTCGGTGATGCCCCGGGTGAAGTTGATGGAGACCGGCATGCCGACCCCGACGGTGGAGCCGTCCTCCGGCGTGTACTGGCCGATGAAGGTGTTCGCCGGGACGAGCGTGGTGAAGGTGGTGTCCTTCGCCGACTCACGGCCCTCGGCGTCCTTGGCGACCGCGTGCACCGTGTACTTGGTGGAGGCGGCGAGGTGCCGCTCGGGCGTCCAGCTCGCGCCGTCGGCCGAGATCTCGCCCTCGACCTCGTTGCCCTTGGGGTCGGCGACCTTCACCGTGGTCAGCTTGCCCTGCTCGGCGCCGATCTTCAGGGCGCCGCTGGTCGCCACGGCGTCCGCGCCGTCCTTGGGCGCGATGGTCACGACCGCCTGCGAAGCGGTCGTGTCCTCCTTCTTCACGCTGCCCGCCGAACCCTTCTCGTCCCCCGCGCCGGCACTGCCGCCGCCGCACGCCGTCACCAGCAACAGCAGTGCTCCCAGAACCAGGGCCAGAAGCCCCGGCCCGCCGCGCCGCTTCCCGCTCGCCCCGGCCGATGCCCCCGATATCGGCTGCCCGTTCACTGTGGTCGTCTCCCCTCGCACGGCCCGGCTCCCGCCATGACCCGCACCCCCGCGCGCTGCACATGCACGCCCGCCGCAAGATAATCACATCGCGGGCGCGGTGAACTCCCTCCGGAATGTCACCGTTCCGTCCCAACTGGTCCGGACAGCTGTGCAGGTGGCGCGGGGTGTCGGGCGGAGCACCCGGCCCGGGGTCTCAGCGCAGGGCGGAGCCCGCCTTCCACTTCTTCCAGCCCATGTTCCAGCCGCTGAGCCCGTTGTCCGGGGCGACCTTCTTGTCCTTGGAGTTGACCACCTCGACCACGTCGCCGATCAGGGTCCGGTCGAAGAACCAGCCGCCGGGGGTGGAGCTGCCACCGCCCTTGGCGTCGCGCAGCCCGATGCAGCCGTGGCTGACGTTCTCCTCGCCGAAGACGGACTCGTCCGCCCAGTAATTGCCGTGCAGGAAGGTGCCGGAGGTGGTGAGCCGGATCGCGTGCGGCACGTCCTTGATGTCGTACTCGCCCTTGCCCTTCTTGTCCGTGAAACCGACGGTCGCCCCGTTCATCCGGGTCACCTCGTGCATCTCGGTGACGACCATCCGCCCGTTGTACGTGGTCGTCTTCGGGGCCCCCGCGGTGATCGGGACGGTCTCCACGAGCTCTCCGTCCCGGCGCACCTCCATCGTCTTGGCCTCCGCGTCGACCCGGGAGATCTGGGAGCGGCCGACCGTGAAGACGACGGTCTTGTCCTGGCTGCCGTAGACCCCCGGGGCGCCCTCGACGTCCCGCAGCCCGATGTCGACGGTGACCTCGGTGCCGGGTTTCCAGTACGTCTTCGGGCGGAAGTCGAGCCGGTCCTTGCCGAACCAGTGGCCGGCGACCTCCACCACCGGATCGGACGTCACCCGGATGGCCTTCTCCACCGCGGCCCGGTCGGCGATCGGCCGGTTGAAGGAGAACGAGACGATCATGCCGGTGCCTACGGTGGACCGGTTCTCCGGTTTGAAGTAGCCGATGAAGCGGTGCTCGGGGACGAGCGTGGTGAACGTGGCGTGCCGGGCGGAGCGGCGGCCCTGTCCGTCCACGGCCACCGCGTCGATGCTGTACTTCGCGGCAAGGGCGAGCCGGGCCACCTTGGGCTCCGGGGCCCAGGAGCGCCCGTCCTCGGCGATGCGCCCCGCCACCGTCTGCTGCTGCGCGTCCTCGATCCGCATGACCTTCACGCTCTCCAGCCGCCCGTCGGGGACCTTCACCGCGATGCGGGTCTCCTCGTCGACGCCCTTGGCCCCGTCCTCGGGGAAGACGCTGATCACGTCGCCGGGGGATCGCGCTTTGCCGTTGGGCAGGGCCTCCCGGGTGTCGGTGCAGCCGGTCAGCAGGGCCAGCACGGTCAGCAGTCCTGCCCAGGTCAGCACGGCGGCCGAGCCGGCGCGTGCGCTCTTCGCTGTGTGGTTCACGCTCCCCCAACGACCAGGGCCGGTCGGGGGAAACGTGAGTGCGGGCCGCCCGGTGGGCAGAACAGAGGGGAGGACTACCCCGAAGGGCCGCGGCCGGGACGCCGCGCGCCACTCGTAGGTGCCCGTCCCACGAGCCGCGGGAGGCTACACGGTGTCGAGCGCAGCCGAGCAGGAGGCAGTACAGGATCCCGAGCGGGAGGCGGTGCAGGATCCGGGGACGGTGGCCGCCGTCCGGGCGGAGATCGTGGAGGTGCAGCGCACCGAGCACGCCGAAGCCGTACGGGCCGCGGCCCCGGCCCCCGCCGTGTGGCCCGGGGCCCCGATGCCGCTGGGGGCCCGCTTCCGGGTCGGCCCGGACGGGGTCGCGGGGACGAACTTCGCGCTGTGGGCGGGCGGGGCCGAGGCGGTCGAGGTGTGCCTGTTCGACGAGCGGGGCGTCGAGACCCGCTGCCCGCTGACCGAGCTGACCCACGAGATCTGGCACGGCTTCGTGCCCGGGGTGCGGCCCGGTCAGCGTTACGGCTACCGGGTGCACGGCCGCTGGGATCCATGGACGGGGGCCCGCTGGAACGCGGCGAAGCTGCTGCTCGACCCGTACGCCCGTGCGGTCGACGGGACCTTCACCCTGCCGCCCGAGGTGTACGGGCATGTCCGGGACTGGCCGGACCAGCATGTCGCCGACACCGTGCGCGACGACCGGGACTCGGCTCCGTACGTCCCCAAGGGCGTGGTCGTTCACGATGACGACGACTGGGTGGAGGACCGCCGGCCGAAGACCCCGTGGGCCGACTCGGTCATCTACGAGCTGCACGTGCGCGGCTTCACCAAGCTGCACCCGGAGATCCCGCCCGAGCTGCGCGGCACGTACGCGGGTCTCGCGCATCCGGCGGCGATCGAGCACCTCACCCGGCTCGGGGTCACGGCGGTGGAGCTGCTGCCGGTGCACCAGTTCGCCCACGAGGACCACCTCCTGCGGCGCGGGCTGCACAACCACTGGGGCTACAACTCCATCGGCTACTTCGCCCCGCACGCCGGCTACTCCGCCTCCGGCACGGCCGGCCAGCAGGTCGGCGAGTTCAAGCGGATGGTGCGCGCGCTGCACGACGCCGGGATCGAGGTGATCCTCGACGTCGTCTACAACCACACCGCGGAGGCGGGCGAGTTGGGCCCGATGCTGTCGCTGCGCGGCATCGACAACCGGGGCTACTACCGCCTGGAGGGCGACCCGCGCCGCTACGCCGACTACACCGGCTGCGGCAACACCCTGCACGTGGTGCAGCCCCAGGTGCTGCGGCTCATCACCGACTCGCTGCGCTACTGGGTCACCGAGATGGGCGTCGACGGCTTCCGCTTCGACCTGGCGGCGGCGCTGGCCCGCTCGATGCACGACGTCGACATGCTCTCCCCGTTCCTCGCGGTGATCGCCCAGGACCCGGTGCTGCGCCGGGTCAAGCTCATCGCCGAGCCGTGGGACGTCGGCAACGGCGGCTACCAGGTGGGAGCCTTCCCTCCCCTGTGGACCGAGTGGAACGACCGCTACCGCGACGCCGTACGGGACTTCTGGCGCGGCGCACTCCCCGACGTACGGGATCTCGGCTACCGGCTGACCGGCTCCAGCGACCTGTACGCCTGGGGCGGCCGCCGCCCGTACGCCTCGGTCAACTTCGTCACCGCGCACGACGGGTTCACCCTGCGCGACCTGGTCTCCTACGAGCAGAAGCACAACGAGGCGAACGGCGAGGGCAACCGGGACGGGACGAACGACAACCGGGCGTGGAACTGCGGGGTGGAGGGCGAGAGCGACGACCCGGAGATCAACGCGCTGCGCCGCCGCCAACTCCGTAACCTGCTGACCACGCTGCTGCTCTCCACCGGGGTGCCGATGCTGGTGGCGGGCGACGAGATGGGCCGGACGCAGGGCGGCAACAACAACGCCTACTGCCAGGACAACGAGACCGGCTGGGTCGACTGGTCACTGCTGGACCAGCCGGAGTGGCGGCAGCTGACCGAGCTGACGGCCCGGGTGCTGACACTGCGCCGGACCCATCCGGTGCTGCGGCGCCGCGCGTTCTTCTCCGGCCGGGCGCAGGCCCCGGACGGGCTGCGGGACCTGGCGTGGTTCGCCCGGGACGGGCGGGAGATGACGGAGGGCGACTGGTACGCGCCCGCCGCCACGCTCGGCCTCTACCTCTCCGGACGGGACATTCCGGGGCGGGACGCGCGGGGCGAGCCGGTGACCGACGACAGCTTCCTGGCCGTCCTGCACGCGGGCGCGGAGCCGACGTCCTTCGCCCTTCCCGGGGCGCCGTGGGGAGACGCGTACGAACTGGTCCTGGACACCTCGCGGGAGGAGCAGGCGGAGGCTCCCGGGACGGTTCTCGACGGCGGTACGGAGCTGACGGTGCCGGCCCGTTCGGTGCTGCTGCTGCGGGTGGCGGAGTAGCGGG
Organism: Streptomyces sp. NPDC058375; assembly: GCF_042723425.1. NCBI lineage: Bacteria > Bacillati > Actinomycetota > Actinomycetes > Kitasatosporales > Streptomycetaceae > Streptomyces > Streptomyces sp. NPDC058375. Next base: position 10,683 of record NZ_JBHXJG010000015.1, read on the forward strand.
CTGGAAGCGTCAGCCGAGGATGCCCCGGTCATAGCCCACGGCGACGGCCGCGGCCCGGTCCTTGGCGCCCAGCTTGGCGAAGACATGGGTGAGGTGCGTCTTCACGGTCGCCTCGCTGATGAAGAGTTCGGCGGCGATCTCCCGGTTGGTGGTGCCCCGCGCCACCAGGACCAGCACCTCCCGCTCGCGGGTCGAAAGGGTGGTCCCGGCCGGGTCGGCGGCGGGGGTGCGGACCCGGGTCATCAGCCGGGAGGCGACGGCGGGCGACAGGACGCCGCGCCCGTCGGCGGCGGCCCGGACGGCCGCGAACAGCTCCTCGCGCGGGGCGTCCTTGAGGAGGTAGCCGGTGGCGCCCGCCTCGATCGCGGGGAGCGTGTCGGAGTCGGTGTCGTACGTGGTCAGCACCAGGACCTTCGAGCGCGCGCCGCGCCGGGTCAGCTCCGCGATGGCCGCCACTCCCCCGCCGCCTGGCATCCGCAGGTCCATCAGGACGACGTCGGGGTCGAGGTGCTCGACGGCCGTGAGGGCGTCGACGCCGTTCGACGCCTCGCCGAGGACCTCGAAGCCGGGGGCGGCGGCGAACATGCCGCGCAGTCCGTCCCGGACGACCGGGTGGTCGTCGACGACGACGAGGCTGATGGTGCGGGCGGGGGTCTCGGTCATGATCGCACCGTACGGGGGGTCGTGGGCGTCTGGCCAGGTTCCGCCGCGGGGCCGTTCACGGGTGCCTGGCCGGGGCCCGGTGTCTGATCAAGGGCCCGCGCGGGGCCGTTCACGAGTGCCGGACCAGAACCAGGGGCCACCGCGCGGCGGTCACGGATGCCTGACCAGGGGGACTCTGGCCGATACCGCCGTGCCGCCGCCCGGTTCCGACTCCACCTCGACCGCGCCCGCTATGCGCTCCGCGCGGGCCCGCATCCCGCCGAGGCCGAAGCCTCCGGTGCGGCTCGCCGGGGCGGCGGCAGCGGGGTCGAAGCCGCGTCCGTCGTCCCGTACGTCCAGGGTCAGTTCGTCGTCCATGAAGGACAGCGTCACCCCGACCCGGGAGGCCCCGGCGTGCCGCCCCGCGTTGGCCAGCGCCTCGCCCGCGATGCGCAGGAGGGTGGCGGCGATCTCGTCGTGGACCGGTTCGGCGGTGCCGGTGACGGTGAAGTCGGCCCGGACGCGGTGCTGTTCGGCCCAGTCGGCGACGGTCTTCTCCAGCGCCCCGGCCAACTCGTCGTGTTCCAGGGCGGCGGGGGCCAGGTTGTGCACGGAGCGGCGAGCCTCGCCGAGGCTGTGGCGGGCGAGCGCGGCGGCGCGTTCCAGGTGGACGCGGGCGGTCGGCGGGTCGCGGTCGGTGAGGGAGGTGACGACCTGGAGCTGGGCGATGATCCCGGTCAGCCCCTGCGCGAGGGTGTCGTGGATCTCGGCGGCGAGCCGGCGCCGCTCATCGTCGACCCCGGCCTCCCGTGCCTGGACGAGGAGTTGGGCGTGCAGGGCCGCGTTCTCCGCCATGGCCCGCTCCAGCCGGAGGTTGGTGCGCTCCAGCTCGGCGATGGTCTCGACCTGGATGCGGGCCTTCTCCTCCTCGCGCATGCCGACGTGCCAGAAGAAGAGGGCGAGGGCGGAGTTGATGAGGTAGAGCGCGCCGAAGGCGACCCAGTTCATCAGGGAGGCGGGCGGCAGTCCCCCGCTCTGCGAACCGGCCAGCGTGACGGCGGTGGTGAGCAGCCCGATGCGGACGAAGCGCTTGGGCAGCAGGGGTTCGACGTCGAAGTAGCCGACGGCGGCGTAGATGGAGAAGAACGGGTTGAGCCAGGACAGGGCGAAGGCGAGGACGGTCCGTGCGGTGTAGTAGGCCATCCCGGCCGGGGCGCCCGGAGCGGTACGCGGGCGGGCCCGGCCCCACCAGATCTGGAGCCCGTACGCCACGGCGGTCAGGACCCCGGCCGCGTACATCTCGGTGCGGGTCATGATCAGGTCGGCGGCGACGGACCCGACGAGGACGGAGAGCGTGAGGACGGCGTAGGGCCCGTACCGGTAGAACTGCTCCCAGCGGTCCTCGACCGTGCGGGGGCCCGTCGCGCCGGACAGATGCGGGGAGCGGGGCGGCTGCGTCATGCGGGCAGTCTGCGTCACTGCCACCGGAAGAGTCGACCGGCCCCGATCCCCAGCAGGACGGTCCACAGCGCGACGACCCCGAGGTACGCCCAGCTCGGCCAGTCACCGGATGCGGCCTGGTCCAGAGCCTGGGCGGCGGCGCCGAACGGGGTGATCTCCACGATGCGGCGCAGGGTGTCGGGCATCGCCTGGACGGGCACCCAGACCCCGGCGGTGAACATCATCGCGAGGTAGGCGACCGAGCCGACCGCGGTGGCCGCCTTCGTCGTACGGGACAGGGCGCAGATCGTCGCCCCCAGGGCGAGGACGGCGGCGACCGCGAGCAGCAGCGACAGCGCGTAGCCGAGGAGTTGTCCGGGCAGCGCGACCCCGTAGCCGGTCCGGCCGACGGCGACGACCAGGAGCGCCGAGCCGAGGGCGGCGGCCCCGTGGAGGGTGATCTGGGCGGTGAGGAGGGCCGATGGCCGTACCGGGGTGGTGGACATGCGGCGCAGGATGCCTCGTTCGCGGTAGGCGGTGAGGATCGGCGGCATGGCCTGGAGTCCGGCCATGATCATGGCGAGCAGGACCGAGACGGGGACGTAGAGGTCGATGACCCGGCGGCCGTCGAGGTTGTCGTCGGCCTCCTTGAAGGCCGGGACGAAGCCGAGGATGACCAGGAGGACGGTCGGGAAAGCGAGGATCCAGAAGAGGCTGCCCGGTTCGCGGAGGAAGAGGCGGGTCTCGGTCCGCAGCACGGCGGCCATGGGGTTGCGGCGGCGGGCGGGCGCGGCCGTCTCCGGCGTACGGGGCGGGATCGAGGCAGAGGTCGAGGGCGAGGCCGGGGTCGAGGGCGAGGCCGGGGTCGGTACGGGGTTCATGTCAGGCGTCCTGTCGGATGGGGTCGTGGCCGGTGAGGTCGTTTCCGGTCAGGTCGAGGAAGGCTTCGTCGAGGCTGGTCTCGGTGATCCGCAGCCGCTGGGCGGTGACGCCGAGTTCGGCGAGCAGAGAGATCAGCGGGGTGACGGTGTCGTCGGTGGCGTGGAGGACGACGACGCCGGCGGCGTCGGGCGGGGTCACCGACGCGACGCCCGGCAGCGCGCCGAGCCGGTCCAGTTCGGGTCCGGTCGGGGGGCGGGAGGGCACGAAGGAGAGCACGGTGGAGCCGGTGGCCTGACGGATCAGCCCGGACGGGGTGTCCAGGGCGACGACCCTGCCCCGGTCGATGACGGCGATCCGGTCGCAGAGGCGCTGCGCCTCCTCCATGAAGTGGGTGACCAGCAGGACGGTGACCCCGCCGTCGCGGACCTCCTCGATGAGCTTCCAGGTGTCGCGGCGGGCGCGCGGGTCCAGACCGGTGGTCAGCTCGTCGAGGACGACGACCTTGGGGTTGCCGATCAGGGCGAGCGCGATGAACAGGCGCTGTTTCTGGCCACCGGAGAGCTGGGCGAAGCGGGTGGTCAGCCGGTCCGCCAGGCCGAGCCGGTCCGCGAGCGGCCGCCAGTCGGCGGGGGCCGGGTAGAAGGCGGCGTAGAGTTCCAGCGCCTCCCGTACGGTCAGTTTGGCCTGGAGCTCGCTCTCCTGGAGCTGGGCGCCGAGCAGGTGCGTCACCCGGTCGTGGTCGGCGACGGGGTCGAGCCCGGCGACCTTGACCGTGCCGGCGTCGGGGATGCGCAGGCCCTCCACGCATTCGACGGTGGTGGTCTTGCCCGCTCCGTTGGGGCCGAGGATGCCGAAGATCTCCCCCTCGTCGACGGAGAAGGAGACGCCGTCGACCACGTGCCGGCCCGCGTAGGTCTTGCGTACTCCGTTGACTTCGATGATTGCCATGCCCTCAGGGTTCCGGCGGGCGGGCCGGGCCGGTATCCGTCGTCACGCTCGACGTCGTATCAGCCGATCGGTTGACGGTGCGGTACGACCGGGTGCGACGGGAACCGTGCGGGCGGGGGCGGCCGCGCGGGCGGGCGGCCGGAAATGGGGAGGCCCGATGTCAGTGGTGAAACGTAGGGTCGGCCCTGATGCCCGAAAAGCCTGCAGAGCGCACGGACCGGTCCGCCGTGCGCTCCCTCCTGCGCCTGTGGCCCTATGTCCGACCCGTGCGGGTACGCCTGTTCACCGCCGCCTTCGTGGCGATCCTGGCGTCCTGTCTGGGGCTGGTGATCCCGCTGGTCCTGAAGTGGATGGTCGACGGCCCGGTCGCCGACCGCGATCCGGGCGGGGTGTGGCTGGGCGCGCTGTATCTGCTGCTGCTCGGCATCGCGGAGGCGCTGCTGTTCGGGTTCCGGCGATGGCTGGTGGCGCGGCCGCTGGCCGGGGTCGAGGCGTCGATGCGGGCGGATCTCTTCCGCCATCTGCAACGGCTGCCGGTCGCCTTCCACGACCGCTGGGCCTCGGGTCAGCTGCTGTCGCGCGGGACGACGGACCTGATGCTGCTGCGGATGTTCCTGGCGTTCCCGCTGACCTTCCTGGTCGTCAACACCGCGACGATCCTTGTCGGGTTCGTCCTTCTGTTCGCCCAGGACTGGACGCTCGGTCTGGTACTGCTGGCGCCGGCGGTGCCGCTGATGATCCTGTGCTCGCTGTTCGAGACGAAGTATTCGGTGGTCGCGCGGCGGGCCCAGGACCAGGTCGGCGACCTCACCACGGTCGTCGAGGAGAGCGTGCTGGGCATCCGTATCGTCAAGGGCTTCGGCCAGCACCGCAGCCAGGTGCAGGCGTTCCGGGCGCTGTCGCACCGGCTGCGCACCACGGAGCTGGGCAAGGCCCGGCTGCTCGCCGGGATCTGGGCGCTGATCACCGCCATCCCGGAGCTGGCGATCGGCGCTGCGCTGGTGCTGGGCACGGTCCAGGTGGCGGACGGGTCGCTGTCGGCGGGCACGCTGGTGGCGTTCCTGTCCACGGCGCTCGCGCTGCGCTGGCCGGTGGAGTCGATCGGTTTCCTGCTGGCGATGAGCCAGGAGTCGGCGACCGCCACCGACCGGTATTTCGAGGTGATGGACGTGGCGGAGGAGCCGGGTGCCGTCGCCGTACGGGAGGGTGCGCCGGCGACCGCCTCCGGGATGGTGTTCGAGGGCGTCGAGTTCCGCTACCCGGACGCGGATCCGGACTCGCCGCCGGTCCTCGCCGGGGTCGATCTGCACGTCCGGCCCGGCGAGACGCTGGCCCTCGTCGGCGGTACGGGGTCGGGCAAGACGACGCTGACCGCGCTGGTGCCCCGGCTGCACGAGGTGACCGGCGGGCGGATCACGCTGGACGGCGAGGACATCGCCACGATGGAGCGCTCACGGCTGCGGAAGCTGGTGTCGGTGGCGTTCGAGGAGCCGACGCTGTTCTCCGCGACGGTCGGCGAGAACGTGACGATGGGCGCGGCGGACGCGGACGAGCAGCAGGTGCGCCGGGCGCTGTCGGTGGCTCAGGCGGACTTCGTGCACGGGCTGCCGCGGGGGCTGGACACCGAGGTCGGCGAGCAGGGCCTGAGCCTGTCCGGCGGCCAGCGCCAGCGCCTGGCGCTGGCCCGCGCGGTGGTCGGCGAGCCGCGCTTCCTGGTGCTGGACGACCCGCTCTCCGCGCTGGACGTGCACACGGAGACGCTGGTGGAGGCCGCGCTGCGGCAGGTCCTGGAGCGGACGACGGCGGTGGTCGTGGCGCACCGCCCCTCGACCGTGATGCTGGCGGACCGGGTGGCGCTGCTGTCCGGAGGCCGGATCGCCGCGGTCGGCACGCATCAGGAGCTGCTGCGGGACAACGCGGAGTACGCCTGGCTGATGTCGGGCGCGGAGCCCGGTCCCGTAATCGATCGGGGTGCCGGGCCCGTGACCGACCGGCGGGCGCCCGTTGGGCCGGGGCGCGCCCCCGCCCAGCAGATCCCCGCCGAGGAGGGCAGTGCCCGATGACCACGACCACCGACGACGCCTCACTTCCGGCAGCCGAGGACGACGGCCTGCGGAAGAAGCGCCCGGCCGCCCCCGAACCACCGCTCCCCGACGACCCGTTCGACCAGGACGACCTGCCCGCGCCGCCCCGGGCCACGCTGACGCTGCTGTTCTCGCTGCTGGCCCCGATGCGCGGCCGGGTCGCGGTGGCGGCGCTGCTGCTGGTGGTGCAGCAGGTCGCGATGCAGGCGGGCCCGCTGCTCGTGGCGTACGCGATCGACAGCGGGGTTCCGGCGTTCCGGGACCACGACTACGGGCCGCTGGTGGCGGTCGCGATCGGCTACGCGGTGTGCTCGGTCGGCGCGGGCGTCCTCCAGTACGGCTTCATCCGGGCGGCCGCGCGGATCAACCAGGACGTGCTGCTGGAGCTGCGCGGCCGGATCTTCCGCCACGCGCAGGCGCTCAGCGTCGACTTCCACGAGCGCTACACGTCGGGCCGGCTGATCTCGCGTTCCACGACGGACGTGGAGTCGCTGCGGGAGCTGCTGAGCGAGGGGCTCCAGGAACTGATCGGCGTGGTCCTCTCGTTCGTGTCGATCGCCGTGGTGCTGCTCTGGCTGGACCTGGGGATCGGCGCGATCGCCACGATCTCCTTCGTACCGTTGTATCTGATGGTCCGGATGTACCGGCGGCGGGCGTCCGTGGCGTTCACGGCCCGGTCCACGGCGATCGCGGCGGTGATCGTGAAGTTCGCGGAGACGATGAACGGCATCCGCCCGGTCCAGGCGTTCCGCCGGGAGCGGAGCAACGACGCCGCCTTCACGGAGCTGAACACCCGCCACGAGCGGTCGAACGGCGACGCGATCCTGGAGATGGCCCGCTATGTCATCGGCTCCCGGCTGATCGCGAACACGGCGGTGGCCGGCATGGTGCTGTGGGGCGCCTACCGGGTGGCGGACGGCACGCTGGCGCTCGGGGTGCTGGCGGCGGCGGTGCTGTACATCCGGCGGCTGTACGACCCGATCGACCGGCTGGGGATGTTCCTCAACTCCTACGAGTCGGCGGCGGCCTCCCTGACGAAGATCGCCGGCCTCCTGGCCCAGACGCCGAACGTCCCCGAGACCGACCACCCCACCGAACTGCCGCCGCGCTCGGGCGACCTCCCGGGCCGGGAGGTCGTCTTCGACGGGGTGCGGTTCGCCTACCGCACGGGCGGCGAGGTGCTGCCCGCCTTCGACCTGCGGATCCCGGCGGGCCGGACGGTGGCGGTCGTCGGCTCGACGGGCGCGGGCAAGTCTACGCTGGCCAAGCTGCTGGCCCGCTTCTACGACCCGACCGAGGGCCGGGTCCTGCTGGACGGCACGGACCTGCGCGACCTGTCCACGGCCGAGCTGCGCCGGGGCGTGGTGATGGTGACGCAGGAGGCGTTCCTGTTCTCCGGGACGGTCGCGGAGAACATCGCGATCGGCCGCCCGGACGCCACCCGCGAGGAGATCGAGCACGCCGCGAAGGCGATCGGCGCGCACGACTTCATCGCGGCCCTGCCGGACGGCTACGACACCGACGTACGCAAGCGGGGCGGCCGGATCTCGGCGGGCCAGCGCCAGTTGGTGGCCTTCGCCCGCGCCCTGCTGGCGAACCCGTCGGTGCTGATCCTGGACGAGGCGACCAGCTCCCTGGACATCCCGGGCGAGCGGGCGGTGCAGCGGGCGATGGACACGGTGCTGCACGGCCGCACGGCGGTGGTGATCGCCCACCGGCTCTCGACGGTGGAGATCGCGGACCGGGTGCTGGTGATGGAGCACGGCCGGATCGTGGAGGACGGGGCGCCCGCCGAACTGATCGGCGGGACGGGGCGGTTCGCGGGGCTGCACCGGACGTGGAAGGAGAGTCTGGCCTGAGGGGGCGGGACGGTGCCGACGGCGGCGTCGGCACCGTTCCGTTCGGCCGATGGCTCGCTGCGCGGGCGGCCACCCCTCGGCGACGGTGGGTGCCGGGGCGTCAGAGCGTGCAGCGGGCGTCGTCGGTGACGCGTAGATCGACCAGGTAGTCGGCGACGGCCTTGTTCACGCAGGCGCTGGTACCGGCGGAGGCGATGGTGTGCTGCTCTCCCCGGACGGTGAGCAGGCTGCCGCCGAGGGTCTCCGCCAGGTTGATGCCGGCCTGGTGCGGGGTGCTCGGGTCGCCGGTGATGGAGATGGTCAGTGTGGTGGGGAGTCCTTCGACCCGGTCGGGGAAGGGGTAGGTGGTCTTCGGCTCGACCGGCCAGAATTCGCAGGCGTCCCGTGCCCCCGCAGCACCCGTGCCGGGGTCGACGAAGGGCGCTGAGCGGTAGGTCTGCTCGCGCATCTCCACCGCCTGCCCGGGCGTCATCCGCACCTCGTCCATGCAGGTGATGGCGTAGTTCGCCTCGCTGAAGTTACCTCCGCCGCCTTCGGTTCCCTCTCCGCTGAACGCCTGGGAGATCGCCAGGAGCTGCTGAGGGTCGCCCTTCTTGACGTCGGCGATACCTTGGATGATCTTCGGCCAGACGGCCTTGTAGTACAGGCCCGCGATCACGGAGTCGACGAGATTGTTGTAGGTGAACTTCATCCCTTGGCCGTAGGCCAGCGGCTCGTCGAGCAGCGGGCGGGCGATCCTGTTGAACGTCTCCGTGGCCCGCTCGGGGTCAGTACCCAAAGGGCACTTCGCGTCGTCTGAGCACGCGGCGGCCATCTCGTCGAAGGAGCGCTGGAAGCCGGCGTACTGCGACAGTCGCCGCTCGCCGCCCAGGTGCGGGTCCACCGCACCGTCCAGGACCATGGCGCGTACGTGCTGCGGGTACTTCTCGGCGTACAGCGCTCCGATGCGGGTGCCGTAGCTCTGGCCGAGGAAGTTGAGCTTCCCGCCGCCGAGGGCGGAGCGCAGGACGTCCATGTCGCGGACCGTGTCACGGGTACTCACGGTGCCCAGCGTCTTCTCGCCGCCGGAGCCCTGAGCACACCGGTCGACCAGCTGCCCGGTGTCCTTCTCCGAGAACGTCCCGGCGGTGAGCACGAACTCGGTTCGCACGTCGCCGGCGAGGCGGTCCTTGTCGTCGAAGCAGTGGATGGACGGCTCAGTGGCTCCTACGCCCCGCGGGTCGAACCCGATGAGATCGAAGTTCTCGGTCACCGGGCTCTTGGCCAGCGCAACGCCGGTCTGCGCGGCGAAGTTCTGCCCCGTCCCCCCGGGGCCGCCCGAGTTGAGCACCAGCGGACCCTTGGACGTGCCCCGGGCGGGAACGCGCAGCACCGCGAGTCGCGCCGTCTCTCCCTGGGGAGCGTTGTAGTCCAACGGCACCTTCAGGCGCGCGCATTGGAGACCGGGTGCGGCGAAGAGCTTTTCGTCGGCCGTGGTGGTGGCGTATCCGTCGCACGATCCGAAGGCGAGGTCCTGCTGGTAGAAGCGGTCGAGGTCGGTCGGGGGCGCAGACGAACGCTTCTGTCCCGATGCCTCGGGGTCGGTCGGCCCGCACGCTCCGATCAGCAGCATGACGGGTAGGGCCACGGCCGCCACGAGCGGGCGGCGGGGGAAACGGGAGGAGGACAACGGTTCTCCAGGTGGTCGAGGGGTGACGGCGAGCGGGAAAGCGACCTCCGGCTACGCCGCCGACGGGTCAGGAGGAGGGGCCGACGGTGGCGCACTGCTGGGCGAGCACCGAAGCCATGGCAGGCAGCAGAACGGCTACGGGGTCGTGAGTCAGCTCCGTCATACGCAGGAGTCCGCCGACGGTGACGACCCCGAGTACGTGCTCTCCGCGCAACTGGGTGGTCTGGGCCGGTCCCCACACGGCCACCGGGCCGGAGCCGCCGTTCCCCGAAACCTCCACCGGCCCGAGGTTGGTGATCTGGATGTCTGCCGCCGTGACCGCGGTCATCATCGCCTCGGCCTCTTCGGGGGTGGTCGGCGGTTGCTGGACCAGCGCCTGCGCCCCTGCCTTCAGCAAGGACGGCGTTCGCTGCTGCTCCAGGGCCCGATGGTGTAGCCGGGCGAGCTCCCAGAAGTCTCCCGCTTCCGACTCCTCACTCACGGTGCGGGCTCCCGCGAATCGGTTGGCCACGCCGTCGGGCAGGCCCGCGGCGCGTCGTAGGTCGACCGGACTCAGCACCGTGACCCGGTTGCGGCCTTCACGGTGGAAGACCGTGCAGGCGGCGGCGCACAACGCGGCGTGCACCGACACGTTCTCGTTGCGGCACCGGTTCACGAGGCGGGCGGTCAGTCCGTCCGGCAAGGCCAAGGCCGACACATGCGGTGTCCGGGCCGAAAAGGGCGTCAGCTCGCCAGGCGCGTCCGCGGAACTCTCCCGGGACGTGTCGGTCTCGGGCTCGGTGGTGTCGAGCACACTCAGGAGATCCTCCTGACAGGGTGGTACGCCGTGCCGGAAGGTCTCCTCGTCGCTGCCGTCGCCACCGTCGAGAGCGGTGACCAGATCCGTCAGCACCCTCACGGCCCCGGTGCCGTCGGTGATCTGGTGGGCGAAGGTCAGGACGATGACCCCGCCGGTCTCCCCAGGAACGAGTACGGCCCTCGCCAACGGGCCCGGCTCCGGTGGGATGGGCCGGGTCTGCTCATCGGCGACGACGGCCTGCCAGGGCGTCCCCGCCGCGGCCGCCTCGACGGAGATCCGCTCCGCGGTCCAGCGGTAGCGGGCCGTGGGAGCTCGGCGATCGACCGAGACGCGAAGCAGCGGATGCCGCTCCTGCACGCGCTCCAGCGCTCGCGCCAAGGCCGGTTCGGAGACCTCCCGGTCGAACTCCGCGACCAAAGAGAACTGAACAGGGTTGCGATGCATGTAGAGGTCGATGGTCCGTTCGAAAGCCCCGAGCTCTCGCACGACGTCCTCGGCATGGAAGGTCGGCATCCCGCGCTCCTTCATCCGTTGGTGTGCCGGTGCGACGACGGCTGGGGCTCGGCGTCGTGCCGGGGGAACAACCCGGCTCCCTCCCGCACGACGGGCCCGGTCGCCTGCTTCTGCGTCACCAGACACCTGGACGTGCGACGGAAGGCCCAAGCGATGACCAGAGCCGCCGCCACGGTCAGAGGGGTACCCATGGCGATCTTGGCGAAGGCCAGCCAGCCGGTGGAGTCGTGGATGTAAAGCCACTGCTTGACCACGAAGCGGGCACCGAGGACGAGCGCCGCGGCGAGGGTGGCCATGTCGTGCGCGCGCAGCACCTTCCGGTCCTCACGCCAGGCGTACGTGCCGCCGTGCAGGAGGTTCCACGCCACACCGCTCAGGGGACGACGCATCAGGACGGACCCGAACGTGACGACGAAACCGGCGAAGGCCACCCAGATGCCCAGCAGGAAGAAGTCCTTGGCGGAGCCGGTCAGCGCGACGATGCCCGCCGCCACCAGCACGCCGGCCAGGCTGCCGGAGGCCGCGAGGAAGGGCTCACCGCGCACCATCCGGACGATGGCGAACAGTACGCCGGTGACGATGGCCGCGATCACCGCAACCTTGGTGGGCTGCAGTGCCAGCGCGATCACGAACACCACGACCGGGACCGTCGAGTAGACGAACCCCGCCGTGCCGCCCATGGACTCCATCATGGTCGGTCGCGGGCCGGAAGGCGGTGAAGCTCCCGGGTCCTGAATGCCGGTGGGAGCCGGAGTGCGCTTCCCGTGATGGTTCATCAACTACTCCTTGTCAGGTGCCGGCGAGGTGAACGCCGGGGCAGGCTGTCATGGGCGGATGACAGGCTCAGGCACTCCAACCGCCTCCGACCGCCCGGCTGGAGAGGTAGGAGTCGCGCAGTGCCTTCCGCAAGCCGGGAACGAAGTCGTCGTACCGCCCCGCGTGGGCCTTCAGATCTCCCTTGTGGTCCCGGCGCTCCTGGCGGCTCCAGACCGGCGACAACTCCAGCTCCACCGCGAAGACCGCCATCGCCAGCTCGTCCGTGAGGGTGCCGGCCGGGCCCGCGCCGTCGAACACGCTGGCCCGAACCTGCTCCTGCAGGTCCCGCACCGCATCCGGGCGGGCGACGGCGACCCGGTTCACGGGGATGACCCCGAGCTTCTTCGTCCGACTCAGGGAGATGTCGCCGGAGTTGACAAGCTGGTCGCGGACCGGAGTCTCGGCTTTGTGCGCCTTGTCGTGCACGAACGTGAGCCAACCTCGCGGCTTGTCGGCGGGCAGGTCGTGCCAGACCGCGCCGGTGAACGGATCTTCCGGCGGAGTACCGGGCAGCCGCCGGACCTTCCCGCCGGAGGCGTCGAGCAGCCCGTCGCGGGCCAGCGCCGTCAGCGCCCCGGCGCGCAGCAACTGGCCCCGCCCCTGAATTTCGTCCAGCGGGAACTTCCTTTTGGGTACGGAATAACAAAGAAGGTACAACTTCTGGGCAAGCGTCACGGGCACAGGACCTCCCTGAAATGTGCGGCAATGGCGACAACCGGAATGGAGTCATATCCGGGTGGCAGCGACGCGTAGCAAAGAGGAGCCCGTCACCGCCTCGTTCATCAGTGGAACGAATTTCCCCGATCCGTTTGGGCCGCCATCAGTGATGGCACTTGTACCTCCTGCTCGCGCAGTGAAACTGGTGACGTTACGGCACAGTTGCAGGCACGGGAAAAATGGGGTCGAGCCCTACTCGGGCAGGCCCCGATCAGCCAGGAGCCTGCCCACACGACGCATCACGTCGACCTGGGCGGGGTTGTAGAGATCTCCGATGGCGTTTCCCATGGCGCGGGCGGCGACGTGCCGCCCATGCGGTGCGTCCGAGGTGAGGTCGCGGAGGCCGGCATGGTGAATGCGCAATGCGCGGACGTACGGCACGAGGCGCTCGGCAAGACTCCGGCGAGTCGGCTCGTCCGCATCGGCCGGCAGGTTGTCCAGCTCGGTCGCCACCGGGTCCGGCTCCTGCTGGAGCAAGTCCGCGTAGCCGTCCAGCGCTTCTGCGCCCAGGACCGTATCGATGACGCTGACGAAGGAGCGATCCGGCTCAGGCAGGTCGACGACGTCATCGACCGGAGCGAAGCGGAGAGGGAGATCGCTCTGCGCCGTTCGGCGCAGCAGGGCGCCGACTTCCAGGCGAGCCTGTTGTAGGCGCTCGATCGTGGCGGCCAGCTCGTCGTCCAGAGCCCGCAGCTCGGCCAGGTCGGCGCGGGGGTTCGCGTCGGAGCGCATGTCGCTGATCCGAGCGAGCGAGAAGCCCAGAGCGGAGAGCCGTTTGATCCGTAGCAGTTGGACGAGGTGGCTGACGCCGTACTGCTTGTAGCCATTGGAGTGGCGATCCGGCTCGTCGAGCAGCCCGATGCCGTGGTAATGGCGCACGGCCCGGACGCTGGTGCCGGCCAGCTCCGCGATTTCTCGGGTGCTCCATGCCATGTCGCTACTCTCTTCGGTTTGTTCTCTCTTCGGGAGGGTCGCCATCGGCGCCGCGGGGCCATTGAAGACCATGACGTAACGGCACGGTCCTGCCGGGGAGCCCCCGGGCCACCGGATGCGCCCCCCTCACCCCGGCAGCAGCCGTACCGCCGCGTTACGCAGCCGGGTGCGCTCGGTGCTCATGAAGCGGTGCAGGGTGCGGGAGGCGAAGGCGGTCCGCTGGGCGCTGCGGCGGCGTTCGCGGTCGTAGGCGCGCAGGGCACCCGCGACGCCCTCCCGGCCCGGGGGTGCGGCGGCGAGTGCGCGGGTCAGGGCGTCAGCGTCCAGGATCGCGGTGCAGGCGCCCTGGCCCAGGTTGGGCGTCATGGCGTGGGCCGCGTCGCCCACCAGGGCCACGGGGGCGGGCCGGGCCTCAGGGGCGACGAACGAGGGCAGCGCCGGGTGCAGGTGGCGCATCTCGTAGCGGATCCAGGTGGCCGGGTCGGTGGCGTCCAGGATGCGCGGGATCGGGTCGTGCCAGCCGGCGAAGAAGCCGCGCAGCTCGGCGGCGGTGGTGGCCCCGGGCACGGTGGCGTACCAGTTGGTGCGGCCCGGCTCGACCGGAGTCAGGCCGAAGAAGCGGCCGCTCCCCCAGGTCTCGCCGTGCACCGGGCTCTCGAAGTCGGCGATGCCGATCCAGGCGACGGTGCCGACCTCGCGCGGGCCGCTGCGGTCGCCGAGGCGGGCGGTGCGGACGGCGCTGCGGATGCCGTCGGCGCCGATCACCAGGTCCTGCCCGGCGGCGACGGCGTCCAGGTCGGTGACCCGCTCGCCGAGCTTGAGCGGTACGTCCCCGAAGGTATCCAGGCCCGCGAGCAGGGCGTCGAGCAAGTACGGGCGGGAGATGAGGAGTTCGGGGCGGCCCGCCTTGCGTTCGATGCGCTCCAGCGGGAGCCGGGCGATCGGCGTCCCGTCCGGGGTGCGGATGTGCGCGTCGCGGTAGGGGACGGCGTGCTCGCGCAGCGCGTCGCCGACGCCGAGGCGGTCGAGCGCGGACTGTGCGGTGGGGTGGACGCCGAAGGCCGCGCCGTACCGCTCCAGTTCGGTGCGCCGCTCCAGCACGGTCACGTTCCAGCCCGCGCGGCGGAGGCCGATCGCGGTCGCCAGACCGCCGATGCCCGCGCCGACCACGGTCGCCGTTCCTGTCATGTCGCGCTCCCGAAGCTCGTACGGCCCACACAGAAGAACCACCACATCTGTGGTACCACGGCTGGGGTAGCATCGGCAAGGAAAGCGGGGGCGTGGGTACGGGAGTGAGGGAGCGGGCGTGAATCCGGACCGGCGGGACCGGCTGCGGGACGCGGCGATCGAGGTGTTGGCCCGGGACGGCGGGCGCGGACTGACGCACCGGGCCGTGGACCAGGCCGCCGAGGTACCGTCCGGCACCACCAAGAACTACTTCCCGACCCGGGACGCCGTCCTCCGCGCGGTGGCGGAGCGCTGCCTTGAGCAGTACCTCGCGCTCACCGAACAGCTGGCCGCCGGTCCGGGGCCCGCGGACCGCGAGGGCCTGGTGGCGCTCTTCCGCTCACTCCTGGAGAACGTCACGGGGCCGGGCCGCGCCCGACTGCTCGCAGTGCTGGAGCTTCAGGCCGAGGCGACCCGGCGGCCCTGGCTCTCCGGCATCCTCGACCCGATGGCGAGCGGCGATTTCGCGGGGTTCGAGCTGGCCCAGCGCGCCGCCGGACTGCCCGTCACCCCACAGCGTGCGGCTGTCGTCACCCTCGCCCTGCACGCGGCGATCCCGCATCTGCTGACGAACGGGCCCGGCACGCTCGCGGCGGCGGGGCTGGAGGACCCGGACCGCTTCGTGCGCGACCTCCTGGACGCGGTGTACCCGCCGGACGCGACCGCCTGAGCGCACGACCACAAGGAGCCGGGGTCACGCCCGCCCCGGCGGTGAGCGCCTGAGGCACCCGACCCGCCCGGCAGCAGCCGCCTGAAGCCCGCACCCCGATCCCGAAGGGATCCCCGCACCCTGACGGACCGGCACATTCCGCCGCCCGGATCTGGCCAGAACCCGACGCCGTCTCATCTGACGGTCATCACACGCTTTCCCGCCCGCGACCGCACGGTGACCTTCGCGCACGAAACCTGTGACCACCCTGTGAATACCGGGCTCCCCAACTCCCGGTAACACTGCGGCAATGATCGCAGAAACGTCCGCTTAACGAACATGACCTTTCCGACAACGAACGAAAACCGGCCAAGTTGTTGACGCGCTCCTGACAGACACGGCCGTCGGCTGACACTCTTCACCCCGTTCTGCGCACCGCCTGCACCGTCCGGACAGCCCGTCCAGGCCGCCCGGTACCCCCCTCGCAGAAGGAGTCCGCGTGAGATCCACGCCCAGCCGTCGTGCCACCGCGACCGGCGCTCTGATAGCCGCAGCAGCCCTCATCGCCGTCGCCGTTCCGTCCGGCGCCGCGACCGCCACCTCCGCCCCCGCCTCGGCCCCGCTCGGCGGCATCACCGCCGGCACGAAGGCCGACCCGGGCGCCCTGCCCGCCAAGCTCTCCCCCGCCCAGCGCGCGGAGCTGCTCAGCGAGGCGAACGCCACCAAGGCCGCCACCGCCAAGGAGCTCGGCCTCGGGTCCACCGAGAAGCTCGTGGTCCGTGACGTGGTCCAGGACCGCGACGGCACCACGCACACCCGCTACGAGCGCACCCTCGACGGGCTCCCCGTCCTCGGCGGCGACCTCGTGGTCAAGGAGTCCGCGGCCGGCAGGACCGAGGGCGTCAGCAAGGCGTCGAAGGCGACCAGCGCGCAGCTGAAGGCCGTCGGCCTGACCGCCGACGTGGCCCCGGCCGCCGCCGAGAAGCAGGCGCTCGGCGCGGCCAAGGCCGAGGGTTCGAAGGCCAAGAAGGCGGAGAACGCCCCGCGCAAGGTGGTCTGGCTGGGCAGCGGCTCCCCGCAGCTCGCGTACGAGACCGTGGTCGGCGGACTCCAGCACGACGGCACCCCGAACGAGCTGCACGTGCTCACCGACGCCACCTCGGGCGAGAAGCTCTACGAGTGGCAGGCCGTCCACAACGGCACGGGCAACACGCAGTACAACGGCCAGGTCACCCTGGGCACCGCGCCCTCGTACACGCTGACCGACACCACGCGCGGCAACCACAAGACGTACAACCTGAACCGGGGCAGCTCCGGCACCGGCACGCTGTTCTCCGGCCCGGACGACATCTGGGGCGACGGCACTCCGCAGAACGCCGAGACGGCCGGCGCGGACGCCCACTACGGCGCGGCCGAGACGTGGGACTACTACAAGAACGTGCACGGCCGCTCCGGCATCCGCGGTGACGGCGTCGGCGCGTACTCCCGCGTCCACTACGGCAACAACTACGTCAACGCGTTCTGGCAGGACAGCTGCTTCTGCATGACGTACGGCGACGGCAGCGGCAACGTCAAGCCGCTGACCTCCCTGGACGTGGCCGCCCACGAGATGACGCACGGCCTGACCTCGGTCACCGCCAAGCTCGTCTACAGCGGCGAGTCCGGCGGTCTCAACGAGGCCACCTCCGACATCTTCGCCGCAGGTGTGGAGTTCTACTCCGACACCGCCCAGGACCCGGGCGACTACATGGTCGGCGAGAAGATCGACATCAACGGCGACGGCACGCCGCTGCGCTACATGGACAAGCCCTCCAAGGACGGCGCGTCCAAGGACTACTGGTACTCCGGCATCGGCAACGTCGACGTCCACTACTCCTCGGGCCCGGCGAACCACTGGTTCTACCTGCTCTCCGAGGGCAGCGGCGCCAAGACCGTCAACGGCGTCGACTACGACTCGCCGACCTCCGACGGGCTCCCGGTGACCGGCATCGGCCGGGACAAGGCGCTGCAGATCTGGTTCAAGGCGCTCACCACGAAGTTCACCTCGACGACCAACTACGCCGCCGCCCGCACCGGCACGCTCGCGGTCGCCAGTGAGCTGTACGGGGCCACCAGCCCCGAGTACGCGGCCGTGGCGCACGCCTGGGCCGGCATCAACGTCGGCGCCCGCCCCGGCGGCGGCGACCCCGACCCGGGCGGCAAGGTGTTCGAGAACACCACCGCGGTGAACATCCCGGACGCCGGTGCGGCCGTCACCAGCTCAGTCACCGTCTCCGGTGTCACCGGCAACGCGCCGAGCGCCCTCAAGGTGGACGTGAACATCTCGCACACCTGGCGCGGTGACCTGGTCGTCGACCTGGTGGCCCCGGACGGCTCCGCCTACCGGCTGAAGAACTCCTCCTCCGGCGACTCCGCGGACAACGTGGTGGCCACCTACACGGTCAACGCCTCGTCCGAGGTGGCCAACGGGGTCTGGAAGCTGAAGGTCCAGGACGTGGCGCGTCAGGACACCGGAAAGATCAACAGCTTCAAGCTCACCTTCTGATCCACCCGCCTGGTCCACCGCACCGACCGAACGGCCCGGAAGAGGGAGACCTCTTCCGGGCCGTTCGTCATGGCGCGTCCCGTGCGGTCAGGCCGGGTTGTTCGCGTGGGTCAGGGTCTCCCAGGCGACGAACAGGTTGTTCGACCCGGCGGGCCGCTGCCGCTCGGTCAGCGTCTGCGTGTTGGTCATGGCGTGACCGAGGCGGTTGGCGAGCGCGTTGAAGCCGACCTCGGTGACCGGCCCCAGATTGTCCTTGAGCGAGCCGCCGCAGAGCGAGGACGGCACGGGCGTCCCCAGCTGGTGCTTGGCGTGCAGCCCCATCGCGTGCCGCAGCCGGTCGGCGATCTCCGGATAGAGGTCCTGGCCCTGGATGCGGCTGGTCTCGGCGATGTGGGCGATGGCGGAGAGGCCGTAGCCGGTGTGGGTCAGATCCCGGCAGGTCTCCTGGGAGAGCCCGTCCATGAAGGTGGACTGCCCCTGCCAGTAGTTGATGACTTTCGCCCGGGTGTCGAGCCCGCTGCCCGGCGCGACCTTCGGCAGCGATCCGTCGGCGGTCACATAGATGTACGCGGGGACACGTCCGCGGAACTTTCCCACGGCCTTGTCGTAGGCGGCGCGGTCCTCCAGGAAGACCGCGATCCCGATCGCCGCCTCGGTCATGGACAGCTCCCAGTTGCCGTTGGAGTGGGAGCCGTTGGTGACCTCGGGCAGGTAGACGTTGCGCAGCATCGTGCCGAAGCGGCCGGAGTTCGGCCAGCTGCTGTAGGTGTACCTGATGATCTCGGCGGCGCGCGGCCAGGTCGAGCCGGCCCAGCCGGTCTGGAGCGGGGCGTTGCTGTTGGTGTGGTCCTTGATCACGGCCGACCAGGCGTCCATGATCTGGATCGCCTTCTGCGCGTACCGGCTGTCCTGGGTGATGTACCAGGCCAGCGAGAGCGTGTACGCGGCGATGGCGTCCTCGCGCTCGTCCGTGCAGCCATTGTTGGGGTTGGAGTACGAGCCGCACTCGACGACCGCGCGCGGCTTGGCGGTCCGGGTCAGGGAGGCGTACTTGCTGCCCATCATCTGGTCGTAGGCGCTCTTCCAGGGCTGGGCGCCCGCCTGCACCCGGCCCCGGACGAAGTCCAGCTGGGGGCGGCTGACGAGCACGCCGGGGTGGGTGAAGTTCGCCGGGGCGGCGGCCTCGGCGGGAGTCGTGGATCTCTCCGCCACGGCAGGCGCGGCGAGGGCCGTGGTGAGCAGCGCGGCCAGGGCGGCGGCGGTGCCGAGGACTCGGGGGATGGTGCCGGTACGCATGTGGGGTGCCTTCCGGTGGGGTGACGGTTCAACGGCCCGGACCGACAAGCGGGTTCATGCCTGTGAACGTTGGGCCGCATGATGAGCGGTGCGGTGAGTCAGGAACGTAAAGCCATTTCATGTGCACGTCAAGGTTCTGTGTTCACCCCACGAAGGAATCCACCGGCGCATGCGCAGGGGCCCGGCACCGCGTGGGTGCCGGGCCCCTCGGGTCCGTCATGACGCGCGCTCAGCGCATCAGCACGCCCGCGCCCTCCCCCGTCGCCCCGGTCGGCAGGGCGACCAGGCCCAGTTCGGCGCTGGTGGCCAGCAGCCGGTGGGCGGGCAGGACGCGCACGGTGTAGCCGTACGGTCCCGTCCGGTCCGGGGTGAGCGGGCCTTCGTACAGCCAGCGGTCCTCCAGGTCCTGACCGCCCGCCGGCTTCAGCGGGAAGGTCTGGGCGTCCGCGATGGCGTCGCCGGAGTCGACCCGGCCCGCGACCACCTGGACCTCGACGTCGTCCGGCTCCAGGCCGCCGAGCGCGATCCGCACCCGCAGCGCCAGGGTGGCCCCCAGCTCCGCCGAACCGCCCGCGGCGTCCCCGGTGACCGTCTCCACATGGTCGACGGAGACCCCGCGCCAGGCCGCCCGGACCTTGGCCTTCCACGCGGCGAGGTCCTGCGCCACCGCGGGCTCCAGGGCCCGGCGGGCCTGGGCGGCGGGGGCGTACAGGCGCTCCACGTACTCGCGCACCATCCGGCCCGCGAGCACCTTCGGCCCCAGGGAGACCAGGGTGGAGCGGACCATTTCGATCCAGCGGTCGGGCAGACCCCCGGCCCCCCGGTCGTAGAAGCGCGGGGCGACCCGGTCCTCGATCAGGGCGTAGAGGGCGTTCGACTCCAGCTCGTCGCGGCGGTCCTCGTCGATGGCCGAACCGTCGGCGGTGGGGATCTCCCAGCCGAAGTCCGGGTCGAACCACTCGTCCCACCAGCCGTCGCGCACCGACAGGTTGAGGCAGCCGTTCAGCGCCGCCTTCATCCCGCTCGTGCCGCAGGCCTCCAGCGGTCGCAGCGGGTTGTTGAGCCAGACGTCGCAGCCCGGGTAGAGCTTCTGCGCCATGCCCATGCCGTAGTCCGGGAGGAAGACGATGCGGTGGCGCACGCGCGGGTCGTCCGCGAACCGCACCAGCTCCTGGACCAGCCGCTTGCCGCCGTCGTCGGCCGGGTGGGCCTTGCCCGCGACGACGATCTGGATCGGGTGCGTCGGGTGCAGCAGCAGCTCCCGCAGCCGGTCGCGGTCGCGGAGCATCAGCGTCAGCCGCTTGTACGAGGGGACGCGGCGGGCGAAGCCGATGGTCAGGATGTCCGGGTCGAGGACGCCGTCGATCCAGCCCAGCTCGGCGGTGCCCGCGCCGCGCCTGCGCCAGGAGGCGTAGAGGCGGCGGCGGACCTCGGTGACGAGCTGTCCGCGCAGGTCCCGGCGCAGGTCCCAGATCTCCTGGTCGCCGATGCCGGTCACCGCGTCCCAGCGGCGGGGCGTGCCGGTCTGCGCGGAGGCCTCGTCGGCCACCGGGCCGCCGGCCAGCACCTGGTGGGCGCGGCCCTCGCCGACCTGGCCCGCGCCGAGCCGGAACACCTCGGGGGCGACCCAGGTCGGGGCGTGGACCCCGTTGGTGACGGAGGTGATGGGCACCTCGGCGGGGTCGAAGCCCGGCCAGAGCCCGGAGAACATCTCCCGGCTGACGGCCCCGTGCAGGGTGGAGACGCCGTTGGCGCGCTGGGCGAGCCTGAGGCCCATCACCGCCATGTTGAACAGCTCGGGCTCGCCGCCGGGGTAGGTCTCGGTGCCGAGGCGCAGGACCTTCTCGACGGGTACGCCGGACAGTTCACCGTCGTCGCCGAAGTGGCGGGCGACGAGTCCCCGGTCGAAACGGTCTATGCCGGCGGGCACCGGAGTGTGGGTGGTGAAGACGGTCCCGGCCCGGACCACTTCGAGCGCTGCGTCGAAGTCGAGTCCGGTGGGGATGAGTTCGCGGATGCGTTCCAGGCCGAGGAAGCCGGCGTGGCCCTCGTTGGTGTGGAAGACCTCCGGCTCCGGAGTGCCGGTGAGCCTGCACCAGGTGCGCACGGCGCGCACCCCGCCGATGCCGAGCAGCATCTCCTGGAGGAGGCGGTGGTCGCTGCCGCCGCCGTAGAGCCGGTCGGTGACGTCGCGTTCGCCGGGGGCGTTCTCCTCGACGTCGGAGTCGAGGAGGAGCAGCGGCACGCGGCCGACCCGGGCGAGCCAGATGCACGCGTGGAGCGAGCGTCCGCCGGGCAGCGCGAGGACGACCCGGGCGGGGGTGCCGTCGGCCTCGCGGACCAGGTCGAGCGGGAGTTCGTTGGGGTCGAGGACGGGATAGTGCTCCTGCTGCCAGCCCTCGCGCGAGAGGGTCTGGCGGAAGTAGCCGTGCCGGTAGAGCAGCCCGACGCCGATGAGCGGGACGCCGAGGTCGCTGGCGGCCTTGAGGTGGTCGCCGGCCAGGATGCCGAGACCGCCGCTGTACTGGGGCAGGGCGGCGGTGACACCGAATTCGGGTGAGAAGTAGGCGATGGCGGAGGGGAGTTCGGCTCCGGCGGCCCGCTGTTCCTGATACCAGCGCGGGCCGTCCAGATATTCCGCCAGGTCGGCGGAGGCCGCGGCGAGGCGGCCGAGGTACTCCGCGTCCCCGGCCAGTTCGGTCAGCCGCCCGGCGGACAGCGAGCCGAGCAGGCGTACGGGGTCGGCGTCCGCGGGCCGCCAGCCCTCGGGGTCGGCGGACCGGAAGAGCTCGCGGGTCTCGGTGTGCCACGACCAGCGCAGGTTGCGCGCGAGGTCGTGGAGGGGTCGGAGGGGTTCGGGGAGGACAGGACGCACGGTGAATCGACGAATGGCCTTCACGTACTCCACCTTTACAGGGGACTTGCGCATCCGAGCGGACGCACCACGGTGTGCGTCCCTTCCGTCACCCCTGACGGTAGCGGCCGTCCGTGGCGGGGTGCCACGGCGCGCGGAGGGCTCACCGGGCCCGGTTCCGGGCCGCCGCGCGCCTCCCTTCAGACGCCCCATGCACCCCACCCGTGATCCCCTGTCACTTCTTCCACCTGACGGTTTGGCCGGTTTCCCCCCGTACGCAGCCTTGTGGACCTCCCTGCCACAGGGAAGGCTGCCGTGTGGCGCCGCAGAACGGGTATCCGGAACCCGTGGGGGCGCTTCGGGTTCCCTGCGCCCCCCCGGGGCGTGCGCGCCGCGTGCGGCGGGGCCCGAGCGGCCCGTTACGACCGAGTAGTTAACACGGCGCCGGATTTCCCACCCTCCGACGCGGGGAAGGCTTCCCCGGTACACCGCACGACCCCGGCCCGCACTCGTTCTCCGCGCATCCCGAAACATGCGCGAAACCCCCGCGACCCACCCATTCGAGTGCCATTCGAGTGAACGCGGACAGGAGCGGCCATGCCCACAGCCCGTCAGCAGACTGCTGAGCAGCTACAAAGGACAGATCCCCGTCTTCGCGGCACACGCGGTCGGTCCTCCGCGTCCGTGCCGTCCCCCGTGCACGCCGAGCTCCTTCAGCCCTCAGGTGATTCCATGATCGGTCGTATTCCCGTCCTGGACGTCCGTCCTCTCGTCGACTGCGGCAGACGGGCGGCGAAGGCCGTCGTCGGTGAGACCTTCCAGGTCACCGCCACCGTCTTCCGCGAAGGCCATGACGCGGTGGCCGCCAATGTCGTGCTGCGCGATCCGCGCGGGCGGGTCGGCCCGTGGACCCCGATGCGCGAGCTGGCGCAGGGCACGGACCGTTGGGGGGCCGAGATCACGCCGGATTCCGAGGGCCGCTGGACGTACACGGTGGAGGCCTGGAGCGATCCGGTCAGCACCTGGCGGCACCACGCCGCGATCAAGATCCCGGCGGGCATCGACACGGACCTGGTGCTGGCCGAGGGCGCGGCGCTGCTGGAGCGGGCCGCCGCGGGCGTGCCGAAGAAGCACGGCCGCGAGGCGGTGCTCGCCGCGGTGGACGCGCTGCGCGACACCGCCCACCCGGCGGCCGCCCGGCTCGCCGCGGCGCTGACCCCGGCCGCCGACGCGGTGCTGGCCCGCTATCCGCTGCGCGAACTGGTCACCCGGTCCAAGCCGCTGGCGGTGCGGGTGGAGCGCGAGCGGGCGCTGTTCGGGTCGTGGTACGAGCTGTTCCCGCGCTCGGAGGGGGCGCGGGAGGTGCCGGTGGACCCGGCGGACACCTCGCCGGACGCGCCGACCCGGCTGGTCAGCGGCACCTTCCGGACGGCGGCCGAGCGGCTGCCCGCAGTCGCCGCGATGGGGTTCGACGTGGTGTACCTGCCGCCGATCCACCCGATCGGGACCACCCACCGCAAGGGCCCGAACAACACCCTGACACCCGGGGAGCACGACCCGGGCGTGCCGTGGGCGATCGGTTCGCCGGACGGCGGGCACGACGCGGTCCACCCGGAGCTGGGCACGCTGGAGGACTTCGACCACTTCGCGGAGGTGGCCCGCAACCTCCGGATGGAGATCGCGCTGGACTTCGCGCTCCAGTGCTCGCCGGACCACCCGTGGGTCAAGGAACACCCGGACTGGTTCCACCACCGCCAGGACGGTTCGATCGCGTACGCCGAGAACCCGCCGAAGAAGTACCAGGACATCTATCC
The DNA here is from genome assembly GCF_042723425.1 of Streptomyces sp. NPDC058375. Taxonomy (NCBI): domain Bacteria; kingdom Bacillati; phylum Actinomycetota; class Actinomycetes; order Kitasatosporales; family Streptomycetaceae; genus Streptomyces; species Streptomyces sp. NPDC058375. The sequence goes on from NZ_JBHXJG010000015.1 coordinate 34,370, forward strand.
GATCGCCTTCGACAAGGACATGCGCGGTCTGGTGGCGGAGACGTCACGCATCCTGCGCTTCTGGATGGACCACGGGGTGCGTATCTTCCGGGTCGACAACCCGCACACCAAGCCGGTGGTGTTCTGGGAGAAGGTCATCGCCGAGATCAACGGCACCGACCCCGACGTCGTCTTCCTGGCGGAGGCGTTCACCCGCCCGGCGATGATGCACACGCTAGGCGCGATCGGCTTCCAGCAGTCGTACACGTACTTCACCTGGCGCAACACCAAGCAGGAACTGACGGAGTACGTCACGGAGCTGGCCGGCGAGGCCGCCTCGTACATGCGGCCCAACTTCTTCGTGAACACCCCCGACATCCTCCCCGGCTACCTCCAGGAAGGCGGCCGTCCCGCCTTCGAGGCGCGGGCGGTGCTGGCCGCGACGCTGGCCCCCTCCTGGGGCGTGTACGCGGGATTCGAGCTGTGCGAGAACACCCCGGCGGGGCCGGGGAGTGAGGAGTACCTGCACTCGGAGAAGTACGAACTGCGGCCGAGAGACTGGGAGTCGGCGGAACGCGAGGGCCGCACGCTCACCCCCCTGATCACCTCGCTGAACCGCATCCGCCGGCGTAACCCCGCTCTGCGGCAGCTGCGCGACGTCCACTTCCACCACACCGACAACGAAGCGCTGATCGTCTACAGCAAGCGCTCCGGTACGAACACCGTTCTGGTGGTCGTGAACCTCGACCCGCACCACACCCAGGAGGCCACGGTCTCGTTGGACATGGAGCGGCTCGGCCTTTCCTGGCACGAGCGCGTACCGGTGCGCGACGAGCTCACCGGCGACACCTATCACTGGGGCAGGGCCTTCTATGTGCGCCTAGAGCCGGGCATCACGCCCGCGCACATCGCCGTCCTGCGACCGTCCCCGCCGACCGGAGGGTCACCCACACCATGATCGTCAATGAGCCTGTCCCCGACACGTTCGAGGACACCCCCGCCAAGGACCGCGATCCCGACTGGTTCAAGCGCGCCGTCTTCTACGAGGTGCTCGTCCGGTCCTTCCAGGACTCCAACGGCGACGGAATCGGCGACCTCAAGGGCATCACCGCCAAGCTGGACTATCTCCAGTGGCTCGGTGTCGACTGCCTCTGGCTGCCGCCATTCTTCAAGTCGCCGCTGCGCGACGGGGGCTACGACGTCTCCGACTACACCGCCGTGCTGCCGGAGTTCGGCGACCTCGCCGACTTCGTGGAGTTCGTGGACGCCTCGCACCAGCGTGGCATGCGCGTCATCATCGACTTCGTCATGAACCACACGAGCGACCAGCACGAGTGGTTCCAGCAGTCCCGCACCGACCCCGACGGGCCGTACGGCGACTACTACGTCTGGGCCGACGACGACAAGCAGTTCCAAGACGCCCGGATCATCTTCGTCGACACCGAGACGTCCAACTGGACCTTCGACCCGGTGCGCAAGCAGTACTACTGGCACCGCTTCTTCTCGCACCAGCCGGACCTCAACTACGAGAACCCGGCGGTCCAGGAGGAGATCCTGGCGGCCCTGCGCTTCTGGCTGGACCTGGGCATCGACGGCTTCCGGGTCGACGCGGTGCCCTACCTCTACCAGCGCGAGGGCACCAACTGCGAGAACCTCCCCGAGACCCACCACTTCCTGAAGCGGGTCCGCAAGGAGATCGACGCCAACTACCCGGACACCGTGCTCCTCGCCGAGGCCAACCAGTGGCCGGAGGACGTCGTCGACTACTTCGGCGACTACGAGCAGGGCGGCGACGAATGCCACATGGCGTTCCACTTCCCCGTCATGCCGCGCATCTTCATGGCGGTGCGCCGCGAGAGCCGCTACCCGGTCTCCGAGATTCTGGCCAAGACCCCGGCGATCCCGAAGAACTGCCAGTGGGGCATCTTCCTGCGCAACCACGACGAGCTGACGCTCGAAATGGTCACGGACGAAGAGCGCGACTACATGTACGCGGAGTACGCCAAGGACCCGCGGATGCGCGCCAACATCGGCATCCGCCGCCGCCTCGCCCCGCTGCTGGACAACGACCGCAACCAGATCGAGCTGTTCACCGCCCTGCTGCTGTCGCTGCCCGGCTCCCCGATCCTCTACTACGGGGACGAGATCGGGATGGGCGACAACATCTGGCTGGGTGACCGGGACGCGGTCCGCACCCCGATGCAGTGGACGCCCGACCGCAACGCCGGGTTCTCCTCCAGCGATCCGGGGCGGCTCTTCCTCCCCACGATCATGGACCCGGTCTACGGCTACCAGGTCACCAACGTCGAGGCGTCGATGGCCTCGCCGTCCTCGCTGCTGCACTGGACCCGCCGGATGATCGAGATCCGGAAGCAGAATCCGGCCTTCGGCCTCGGCGAGTACACCGAGCTCCCCTCCTCCAACCCGGCGGTGCTGGCGTTCACCCGCGAGTACGGCGACGACCTCGTCCTGTGCGTGCACAACTTCTCGCGGTTCGCGCAGCCGACGGAACTGGACCTCCGATCGTTCAACGGACGTCATCCGGTGGAATTGATCGGCGGGGTACGCTTCCCGGCCATCGGTCAGTGGCCCTACCTGCTGACCCTTGCGGGACACGGCTTCTACTGGTTCCGGCTGCGCAAGGACGCGCCGCCGGCCTGAGGCGCCATCGCCTCCGTGCGGGACGGTTTCCGCCGTCCCGCACGGGGCACTCTGGACGCAGGGGCCGGGCCTTCACGGTTCGGCCGTTCGAGTCCGTAAGCACCTTCCTCTCCCGACACGTCCCGCACAGCCGGACAGCCGTTGCCGCAATCCGGGACACTCTTCGCATCCTGTGTGCCCGGGGAAAGGACGCGATGCCATGTCGGAGGCTGCATCCACTCACGTCGCCCTGGCGAAGAGCACGAGGAACAGCGCAACGCACAGCAGCACCACGGACGGAACGCTGCTCCCGTCCCTCGCTCCACTGCTCCACGAATGGCTGCCCCGGCAGCGCTGGTTCGCCGGCAAGGGCCGGCCGGTCACCGGCTTCCGGCTGGTCTCGGCCACCGAGATGGTGCCGTTGGACGGCACGGCGGGCCCCGGCCTCCTGCACCTGCTGCTGCGGGTCGAACAGCCCACCCGGTCGCCCCGCCCGGGCGACGACTGCTACCAGCTCCTCCTGGGCGCAAGAACGTCACTGCCGCCGCTGCTCGCCGGAGCGTTGATCGGGCGGGTGGAGCGGGGGCCGCTCGCCGGACGGACCGTGTACGACGCGCTGCACGACCCCCGGCTGGCCGATGTGCTGCTGGAGCGGTTCCGCCGCCCCGGGAGCCTCGGCTCGCTGCGCTTCGAGCGGACCGCCGCCGTCCCGGCCGGTCTCGCGCCCCGGGTGCTCGACGCCGAACAGTCCAACTCCTCGCTCGTCTACGGGGACGCGTTCATCCTGAAGATCTTCCGGCGGGTCTTCCCGGGCACCAACCCGGACCTGGAGCTGCCGCTCGCCCTCGGCGGCGAGGGGTGCGAACGGGTGCCCGCTCCGGTGGCCTGGTTCGAGGCGCCCGGACCCGAACCGCTCACCCTCGGCGTGCTCCAGCCCTTCCTGCACGGAGCGCGCGACGGCTGGCAGCTCGCGCTGGCCGCGCTCGCCGCGGGCCGTGACTTCGTGCCGGAGGCGCGGGCGCTGGGCCGGGCCACCGCCGAGGTGCACACCGCGCTCGCCGCCGCACTGCCGACCCCGGCGCTGCGCGGCACCCAGACCCGCCAGCTCGTCGCCCAGATGACCCAGCGACTGGAGGCCGCCGCCCAGGCGGTCCCGGCGCTCGTGCCGTACGTCCCGGGGCTGCGCGCCGCGTTCGACGCGGTGACGGATCTCGGGGTCCGGGGTAGCGGCTGGGCCCAGCAGCGGGTGCACGGCGATCTCCATCTCGGGCAGACGCTGCGCTCCGCCGACGGCTTCTGGTCGCTGATCGACTTCGAGGGCGAACCGGCCCGCCCGCTGCCCGAGCGCCGGATGCCCGCACCCCCGGTGCGCGATGTCGCGGGGATGCTGCGGTCCTTCGACTACGCGGCCCGCTCGCACCGCCCGTGGAACCCGGAGTGGGCGGCCCGCTGCCGTGCCGCCTACTGCGAGGGCTACGCGCAGGCGTCGGGCAGCGATCCGCGCGGCGAACCGGAGCTGCTGCGCGCTCACGAGACGGACAAGGCCGTGTACGAGGTGGTGTACGAGGCCCGGCACCGGCCCGACTGGCTGCCGGTTCCGATGGCGGCCATCCAACGTCTCGCCCAGTCCGCGGCGGCCTGAGCCGGGCCGCGCACCCTCTCCCCGTCCCTGGCCGCCCCGCCCCTCCCGTCCCTGGCCGTCCCTCCCGTCCCTGGCCGCCCCTCCCGTTCCTGCCCGCCCCTCCCGTTCCTGCCCGCCGCCGCCCGTCCCGCCACGCGTCTCCCGTTCCTCTGTATGTCGCCCCTCCGCCCGCGCTTCCCTCTCCCTTCACTCTCCGAGGAGGCAGTCCCTGTGACCGCCCGCAAGCCGTCCCGCAAGGCATCCCGCAAGACCGTCGAGGTCCCGGTCGAGGTTCCGGCCGAAGCCCCCGTCGAAGCTCCCGCGCCGGCGCCCGCCGAGGCCGCCGCGCAGGAGCCCGGAGCCGCGTCCGCCACGACCACCACCAAGTCCGCGCCGGCCAAGCGCGTCCGGCCCAAGCGGGCGGACGCGGGCCCGCCGCGCCCCCGGCAGGCCGGCGACGATCAGGGCGCCCGCCCCGCACCGGCCCTGGACGGCGCGGACCGGGGCCGGCTGCTGGCCGGCGACCACCACGCGCCGCACGACGTGCTCGGCGCCCACCCGATCCCCGGCGGGGTGCTGGTGCGGGCGCTGCGGCCGTTCGCCCGGTCCGTCACCGTGCTGGCGACCGGCCTGCGGGCCGAGCTGCACGACGACGGCGACGGCTTCTTCTCCGGGGTGCTGCCGGTGCCGGAGGCGCCCGCGTACCGGTTCGAGGTGACGTACGACGACAACACCATCGAGGTGGAGGACCCGTACCGCTTCTGGCCCGCGATCGGCGAACTCGACCTGCATCTGATCGGCGAGGGCCGGCACGAGGAGCTGTGGCGGGCGCTCGGCGCGGAGCCGATGGAGCACCAGGGGGTGGCCGGGACGCGGTTCACCCTGTGGGCGCCGAACGCGCGCGGTGTGCGGATCACCGGAGACTTCAACTACTGGGACGGCACCGGCTTCCCGATGCGTTCGCTCGGCTCGACCGGGGTGTGGGAGCTGTTCCTGCCGGGGGTCGGCGAGGGCGCGCTGTACAAGTACGACATCTGCCGCCCGGACGGTTCGCACACCGTGCGGGCCGACCCGATGGCCCGGCGCACCGAGGTGCCGCCCGCGACCGCGTCGATCGTCACCGCCAAGCACCACGAGTGGCAGGACGCGGACTGGATGGCGCACCGGGGCGACCGGCCGGTCCACGAGGCCCCGTTCTCGGTGTACGAGGTGCATCTGGCTTCCTGGCGACCGGGTTTGACCTACCGTCAGTTGGCGGAGCAGCTCCCGGCGTACGTCAAGGATCTGGGCTTCACGCACGTCGAGCTGATGCCGGTCTCCGAGCATCCCTTCGGCGGCTCCTGGGGCTACCAGGTCACCGGGTTCTACGCGCCGACCTCGCGGCTGGGCACCCCGGACGACTTCCGCTTCCTGGTCGACGCCCTGCACCGGGCGGGCATCGGCGTCATCATGGACTGGGTTCCGGCCCATTTCCCGCGCGACGACTGGGCGTTGGCCGAGTTCGACGGACGCCCGCTGTACGAGCACGCCGACCCGCAGCGCGCGGCGCACCCGGACTGGGGGACGCTGGAGTTCGACTACGGCCGCACCGAGGTCCGTAACTTCCTCGTCGCCAACGCCACGTACTGGTGCGAGGAGTTCCACATCGACGGGCTGCGGGTCGACGCGGTCGCCTCGATGCTCTACCTCGACTACTCCCGCGAGGACGGCCAGTGGTCGCCCAACGACCAGGGTGGGCGGGAGAACTGGGACGCGGTCGCCTTCCTCCAGGAGATGAACGCGACCGTCTACCGGCGCAACCCCGGCGTCGTCACCATCGCCGAGGAGTCCACCGCCTGGGACGGCGTGACCCGCCCCACCGACAGCGGCGGCCTGGGCTTCGGGCTGAAGTGGAACATGGGCTGGATGCACGACTCGCTCCAGTACGTGGCGAAGGAGCCGATCCACCGCAAGTACCACCACAACGAGATGACGTTCTCGATGGTGTACGCGTACAGCGAGAACTACGTGCTGCCGATCTCGCACGACGAGGTGGTGCACGGCAAGCAGGCGCTGGTGGCGAAGATGCCCGGCGACTGGTGGCAGCAGCGCGCCAACCACCGCGCCTACCTGGGCTTCATGTGGGCCCACCCCGGCAAGCAACTCCTCTTCATGGGCCAGGAGTTCGCCCAGGGCGCGGAGTGGTCCGAGGGGCACGGCCCGGACTGGTGGCTGTTGGACCCGTCCTACGAGGCGTCCGGCGACCACCGCGGGGTGCGGGACCTGGTGGGCGATCTGAACGCGGTGTACGGGGCGGTGCCCGCCCTGTGGCAGCGGGACACCTCGCCGGAGGGGTTCAGCTGGGTGGACGGCGGGGCGGCCGAGGACAACGTGTTCGCGTTCCTGCGCTACGACGCGGACGGCTCGCCGCTGCTCGCGGTCTCGCACTTCTCCCCGGCGGTCCGGAGCGAGTACCGCCTCGGGGTGCCGGAGACCGGGACGGAGGGCTGGGTGGAGGTCCTGAACACCGACGCGGCCCGGTACGGCGGCAGCGACGTGCGCAACGAGGAGCCGCTGAAGGCGGAGGCGGTGCCCGCGCACGGGCGGCCCTCCAGCATCTCGCTGACGCTGCCGCCGCTGGCGACGGTGTGGTTCCGTCCGGCGTAGCCCGTACGTACGGAACCGTGAACGGCCGGGGCCGGTACCGCGTCTCTCCTGACGCGGTACCGGCCCCTCCCCCGTTGCAGGCCCGTCAGCTGTCGGCGGCGATCACCTCGATGATGCTCGACCAGGACGTGGAACCGTGGCCCTCGGCGATGGCCCGGTCGGTGACGGACTTCAGCCCCGCCAACTGGGAGACGTCCAGGCTGTGACCCTTCGCGGTGTGCAGGATGTGGTCGACGCTGGCCGCCATCATGGCGAGGTTGCCGCCCTCGCCCACGTAGGTACGGGTATCGATGTCGGTCGCCGTGTAGGCCGCGATCGGCGGCAGGATGGCCGCGATGGTGTTGAGGTACGGGGCGAGCGACGCGCCGTCGATGCCTTCGGCGCGGGCCAGCGCGAAGGCGTGGACGAGGCCGCCCATGGCTCCGTAGAAGAAGTCCAGCATCGCCATGTCGTAGGCGGCGGCGAGCCCGTGGTCCTCGCCGAGGAAGGTGGCGGGCTCGCCGAGCGCCTTGAGGGTGGCCTCGTGGGTCTCGAAGGCGGCGCGGTCGCCGGAGTGGAAGACCAGGGCGTCCGCCGAGCCGACCACGTCGACCGGAACCATGATCGCCCCGTCGAGGTAGGACAGCGAGTGCTTCTCGGCCCAGGCGGCGGCCTGCCGCGAACGGGCCGGGATGTCCGAGGTGAGGTTGACCAGGACCCGTCCCTCCAGGGCCCCGGTCAGCGGCTCCAGTACCGCGTCGGACGCGTCGTAGTCGACGAGACAGACCACGACGAGTCCGCTCGCCCGTACGGCCTCCTCGGCGGACGCGGCCCGCACCGCGCCCAGCGCGACGACGTCCTCGCCCTTCTCGGGCGAACGGTTCCAGACAGTGGTGGGGTGGCCTGCGGCCAGGAAGGCGCGGGCCAGGGAGCGGCCCATGTCACCGAGGCCGAGAACGGTGACGGGGGTGGGGGTGGGTTCGGTGGTCGTGTGCGCTTGCGTCATGGGGACCATGCTGGGCGGGCGAACAGGGGTTGACCAGAACCCACTTGACTGTCAGATACGCACTTCCGGGAAAGGGTGCAGGTCAGCGGTCGGCGGGGCGCCGGCCCACCGGGCAGGTCGGCCGACGCCTCCAGTTCGGCTCGGGCGAGCTGCGCGCCGACCTCGGCTCGCACCGACGCGAGCTGACCGATCAGCGCGTCCAGCTCGTCGAGTTTGCGCCGGTAGACGGCGAGCGAGGCGGGGCAGGAGTCCCCGGCCGGGTGGCCGGCGCGCAGGCAGTCGACGAAGGGCCTGGTCTCCTCCAGGTCGAACCCGAAGTCCTGCAGGGTCCGGATCTGCTGGAGGAGGCGCAGGTCGCCCTCGTCGTAGCTGCGGTAGCCGTTCTCCGCGCGCCGCGCGGGCAGCAGCCCGCGCGACTCGTAGTAGCGGAGGGTCCGCGTCGTCGTCCCGGCCCGTTCGGCCAGCTCCCCGATTCGCATGGGAGGAACGTATTCCTTGACGCCGACGTCAACGCAAGGCCGAAGGGCAAAGGAGAAGGCCAAAGCGTCGATGTCGGCGTCGGGGCCGTCTCGTCAGTTCGCGCGGGCGGCGGACCGTCGGCGCACGGCCCACAGGATGCCGCCGCCTGCCGCCACCGCCGCGGCGGCCATGCCGAGGAGTGGGGCGGTGGAGTCCGAGCCGGTCGCGGCGAGGTTGCCGCCGGTCTGCGGGGTGGTGCCGCCGGTCGTCGAGCCGCCCGTGTCGGCGGAGCCGCCGGAGGTGCCGGTCGTCCCGCCGGTGCTGCTCGTGGAGCCGGTGGAGCCCGAGCCTCCGGTGGACGAGGAGCCGCCCGTACCGCCGGTGGAGCCGGAGGAACCGGAGGAGCCCTCGGTGCCCGACTCCTCGCCGGTGTCGATCACGATCTGCGCGGTGTCGTTGGCCGCGTTCCGGTCGAAGGGGCGCTCCTGGCCGGTGAAGGAGACCTCGCCGGTGGTGCGGCCGACGGCCTTGTCGATGCGCAGGACGAAGGGGTAGCTCTCGCCGCCGTCCACGTCGACCCAGGACTGCGAGGTCCCGCAGCGGTAGTGGGTCTTGGTGACCGCGTCGCAGAAGCCGTGGGGCTTGACGACGGAGGTGCCCTCCGGGATGCGGATGTCGACGGTGGTGACGCTCTCGTCGCGGGCGCCCTGGACGCGGGCGGGGCCCTTGTTGGCGAACTTCACCGTCGCGGTGACCTTCTCGCCGACCTTCCCCTTGAGCTCGGCGCCGGTCAGGGTGAAGTCGGCGGTGTTGGCGGCGGTGACGTCGGCCTCGGCGACCGGCTCGGGGTGGTTCTTGCGGTCGGCGTCGGTGGCCGGGCCCTGCTCGACCAGGGTGAGCGGGTCGCCGGTGCCGGGCACCGGCTCGGTGGAGCCGCCGTCGCCCGGGTCGGGCTCGTCGACGCCGACTGTGACCCGCAGGTCGTCGCGGAACGCGGAGTCGAGCGCCTTGACGGAGACGGGCTTCGCCGTGCCGTAGACGACGCCCGGCTCCAGCGGCTGCTCGATCTTGCAGGAGGCGACGTTCGACTCGGGCATCTCGTCGTAGGACGGGGTGGTGTAGTACGTGCAGTTCTTGTGCGTCTCGTCCGCCTTCAGGCCCGGCGACACGGCATACGTCACCCAGACCGCGGGCACCTCCGCCGCCCCCTTGTTGAGGAAGGTGAGCGGGGTGGAGAACGAGCTTCCGGGTTGAACCCCCTCGACCGGTGCGATCGTTCCGACGCCGAGATCCGGCTCCGGGTCGGCGGCGAGCGCCGGCACGGCGCCGAGCGCCACCAGCGCTGCGGCGGCCACGGCGGCGGTCCCACCGCGCAGGGTACGGCTGCGGGAAGGGGGGATGCGCATGGAAGTCCTTCGGTCGTGGGGTGTGCGGGGCTCGTCGGGCTCGGTCGAACGGACTGCGGGTCGAACGGACTGCGGTGGAACGGACTGCGGTCCTTCACCTCTCAAGACCGGTGCCGGACAAGGAGGGTTGTGCCGGCCGGAGCAGTCGTGACAGAACACGGACACAAGGCGTCGGTTTCGGACACAGGTCCGGACACAAGGCATCGGTAACCGACACGGACGTGGACGCGAGTACGGGCCGGGCAGGGGCACGGGCCGGCCAGGGCCGCCGACGCAAGGACACCCGTACCGGGGGGTACGGGTGTCCTTGGGTGGGGGGCTCGGTGGCGCGGGTCAGACCTTGGCGGGCTGCTCGGCGGCCGCGTTGTCCCGCTGCTCGGGGACCTCGTCCGAGGGGGCCGGGCCGTGGCCGTCGTCCACCAGGGTCTTCTCGTCGAACGGGATCCGGCCGGCCAGCACCTCGCCCACCCGGTCCTTGTCGATCTCCTTGGTCCAGTGGCCGACCAGCACCGTGGCGACCGCGTTGCCCGCGAAGTTGGTCAGCGCGCGGGCCTCGCTCATGAAGCGGTCGATGCCGACGATCAGGCCGACGCCGTCGACCAGTTCGGGGCGGTGCGACTGGAGGCCGCCGGCCAGGGTCGCCAGGCCCGCGCCGGTCACACCGGCCGCGCCCTTCGAAGCGATGACCATGAAGACCAGCAGCGAGATCTGCTCACCGGCACTCAGCGGGTCGCCCATCGCGTTGGCGATGAACAGCGAGGACATCGTGAGGTAGATCGCGGTGCCGTCGAGGTTGAAGGAGTAGCCGGTCGGCACGGTGATGCCGACGACGGGCTTGCTGACGCCCATGTGCTCCATCTTCGCGATCAGCCGGGGCAGCGCCGACTCGGACGAGGAGGTGGAGAGGATCAGCAGGAACTCGCGGCCCAGGTACTTCAGCAGCGAGAACAGGTTCACCCCGGCGATCATGCGGAGCAGCGCGCCGAGCACGACGAACACGAACAGCGCACAGGTGACGTAGAAGCCGACCATGATGATCGCCAGGGACTTCAGGGCGTCCAGGCCGGTCTCGCCGACCACCGCGGCGATCGCGCCGAACGCGCCGACCGGGGCGGCCCACATGATCATGGCGAGGATGCGGAAGACGAGGCGCTGGATGTGGGTGATGCCGCGGATGATCGGCTCACCCGCCTTGCCCATCGCCTGGAGCGCGAAGCCCGCGAGGAGCGCGACGAGCAGGGTCTGGAGGACCTCGCCCTCGGTGAAGGCGGAGACGATCGTGGTCGGGATGATGCCGAGCAGGAAGTCCGCGGTGGACTCGCCCGCGCCCCCGGCCTGCTCCGCGCCCGCCTCGCGGGCGGCCTCGGTGATGTGGAGGGTGGAGCCGGGCTCCAGGAAGTTGCCGACGAGCAGGCCGATGGCGAGGGCCACGGTCGACATGACCAGGAAGTAGCCCAGCGCCAGACCGCCGACCGCGCCGACCTTGGCGGCCTTGCGGACCGAGCCGACGCCCAGCACGATCGTGCAGAAGATGATCGGCGAGATCATCATCTTGATCAGGTTCACGAATCCGGCGCCGATGGGCTTCAGCTCGACGGCCACCCCGGGGGCCACGAAGCCCACCAGGATGCCGAGCGCCACGGCGGCGATCACGGCGATGTACAGGTAGTGGGTGCGGTCCCGTTGTTTGGCTGCCACAGCCATGGTGGGGCTCCTCGGCTCGGTCAGAACGTGCGCCCCCGTCCCTGGGGGCTTCGGTGACTATCCACCGGCCTGTGACCCCGGTCACCCTTGCGTTCATATCGTTCACAGTCGCTTTCCGGCCACCCGGGAGACTTCTGGGAGCGTCCGGCCGGGCCAGGCAGACTGTGGGGTATGCACCTCCCCCGTACCCGCCCCCGCAGTCTGGCGGGCCAGCTCTTCGCCATGCAGGTCGTGCTCATCGCCGCCGTGGTGGCCGGGTGCGCCGTGTTCGCGTACGTCTCCGGCAGCGCGCAGGCCGAGGAGACGGCCGCCCGGCAGGTGCGGGTTGCGGCCCTCGCCGTGGCCGATTCCCCTTCCGTACGGGAGGCCATCCGTACCCCGGACCCGTCCGCCGTACTCCAGCCGTACGCGGAGCGGGTGCGCGAGGACACCGGGATCGCCTTCGTCACGATCATGGACACCGAGCGGGTGCGCTGGACGCACCCGGACACCAGCCAGATCGGGGACACCTTCCTCGGGAACACCGCGAAGGCCCTGCGCGGGCAGACCTTCACCGAGACCTACACCGGCACGCTGGGCCCCTCGATACGGGTGGTCACGCCGATCCGCGACGGAGGGGAGATCGTCGGCCTGGTCAGTGCTGGCATCACCGTGGACCGGGTCTCCTCGCAGGTACGGGAGCAGCTCGGCGCCCTCGCGCTGGCGGCGGGCGGGGCCCTGGCCATCGGCGGGATCGGCACGTACGTGATCAACGCCCGGCTGCGGCGGCACACGCACGGCATGAACGCGGCCGAGCTGAGCCGGCTGCACGACTACCACCAGGCCACCCTGCACGCGGTGCGCGAGGGGCTGCTGATGCTGGACGGGCGGCGGCGGATCGCGCTGATCAACGACGCCGGCCGGGAGCTGCTGGGCCTGGAGCCGGACGCGGAGACCGTCGGCCGCACGGTCGACGAGCTGGCCCTGCCCGCACCGCTGACCGGGGCGCTGCTGGCGTCGGAGGCGCGGGTGGACGAGCTGCACCTGACGGCGGACCGGGTGATCGTCGTCAACACCCGTCCGGTGGTGGGCGGTGAGCGGCGGGGCACGGTGGTGACCCTGCGGGACCACACCGAGCTCCAGGCGCTCTCCGGGGAGCTGGACTCCGAGCGCGGTTTCACGCAGGCGCTGCGCTCGCAGGCCCACGAGGCGGCGAACCGGCTGCACACCGTGGTGTCGCTGATCGAGCTGGGCCGGGTGGAGGAGGCGGTGGACTTCGCGACGGCGGAGCTGGAGCTGGCCCAGGTGCTGACCGACCGGGTGGTGGGGGCGGTGGAGGAACCGGTGCTGGCCGCGCTGCTGCTCGGCAAGGCGGCCCAGGCGAACGAGCGAGGTGTTGAGCTGGTGCTGGCGGAGGACAGCCTGATCGACGACGGGGCGCTGCCGGACTCGCTGGCGCAGCGGGATCTGGTGACGATCCTGGGCAATCTGATCGACAACGCGGTGGACGCGGCGTCGGAAGGCCCCGAGGACGCGGAGGAGTCCGGGGCCGCGGTGCCCGCACCCCGGGCCGCCGGCGATCCGGCGGGACGGGCGCGGGTCACGGTGACCGCGCTCGCGGACGAGCGGGAGCTGCTGCTGCGGGTCGCGGACACGGGGGCCGGCATCGGTCCGGAGGCCGCGGACGAGGTGTTCCGGCGGGGCTGGTCGACGCACGGGGCGGGGCGCGGGCTCGGCCTGGCGCTGGTGCGGCAGTCGGTGCACCGCAACGGGGGCACGGTGGAGCTGGACGCGGGTCCGGACGGCGGCGCGCGGTTCACCGTACGGCTGCCGCTCGGAGACCGTACGGCGGGGTCGGCGGCAAAGGCCCGTACGAAGGAGGTCACGGCGTGATCAGAGTGCTGGTGGTGGAGGACGATCCGGTGGCCGCCGACGCCCATCAGATGTACGTGGAGCGGGTCGAGGGCTTCACGGTGACGGCGGTGGCGCACACCCGGGCGGCGGCGGTGCGGGCGCTGGAGCGGACGCCGGTGGACCTGCTGCTGCTCGACCTCTATCTGCCCGACGGGCACGGGCTCGGGCTGCTGCGCTCGCTGCGGGCGTCCGGCCACGGGGCCGATGTGATCGCGGTGACCTCGGCGCGGGATCTGGCGGTGGTGCGGGAGGGGGTGTCGCTGGGCGTCGTGCAGTACGTGCTGAAGCCGTTCACGTACCCCACGCTGCGGGACCGGCTGGTGCGGTACGCGGAGTTCCGGGGCGTCGCCGGGGAGGCCAGCGGCCAGGAGGAGGTGGACCGGGCACTGGGCGCGCTGCGGGTCGCGCATCCGGCCACGCTGCCCAAGGGGCTCAGCGGTCCGACGCTGGAGGCGGTCACCCGGGTACTGAAGGAGGCGCCGGAAGGGGTGACGGCGGCCGCCGCCGGGGAGCGGCTCGGCATCTCCCGGATCACGGCCCGGCGGTATCTGGAGCATCTGGTGACCGTCGGCAGCGCCGCGAGGCGTCCGCATTATGGGCAGGTCGGCCGACCGGAGTTGCACTACAGCTGGCGGCCCGCAGGACGCTGACCGGGCTGCGCCCCACAGGCCGACAAGCGCTTGCCGGTCGGTTTTGCTGCACTGACGACAAGGGGCCTGGGCGGAAAAGAAAGCGCTGGTGGGACAGAGTTCGCGTACCGCCCGCCCGGTTCGCGGCTGGAGGTTCCTACGAAGCGTGTTCTGTGGGGAACGTACCGTAGCCAGGGCGGAAATGGACTTCTACGGTGGGCCCGTGCACCCCACCCCGCCGTTCAACGCCCCCGCCGCGCGCCGTCTCCGCGAGGCTCTGGGGATGGCTCCCGGCCATGTCGCCTACGGGCTCGCCGCCCAGTACGGACTCCGGATCAGCGCAGAGACCGTCATCGCCTGGGAGCGCGGCCTCGCAACGCCCGGGGAACGCGAGCTGACCGCCCTCGCCGGCGTCCTCTGGTGCGCCCCCGGCGAGCTGCTGGCCGCCGCCGCGACCCTGCGCGAGCACCGGATGACCCGGGATCTGACCGTGGACGACCTGGCCCGTCAGCTGGGGATGACGGGCGCCTCGTATCTGCGGATGGAGGAGTCGGGGCGCTGGCGGGGCAACGAGAGGCAGTCGGCGGCGCTCTGCCGGGCGCTGGGGCTGACGGCGGCGCAGTTCCTGACGGCGACGGGCCGCGACGAGGAGCTGGCGGAGCTGCTGAGCAGCGCGGTCACCACGCGCTGGCAGGCGTACGTCCGGCCGGTGGCCAAGGTCGTCCCGCTGGACCGGGCGCTGATCCAGGACGTGCTGGAACAGCTGCACGCCGACTACCAGGCGCTGATGGTCTCCACCCTGAGCTGGAGCAGCACCGGCCAGGAACGCTCCGGGTCGACGGGCGACGCGGGCCGGGCGTTCCTGGCCCGGGTGGTGGAGCAGTTCTGGCGGACCGCCGGGGTGTGACCCCTGCGGCGACGCCGGGGTGGCCGCGGGAAGGCGGACCCAGGGGTGTCCGGCGGACACTCCCTAGAAGACCGACTCGGCCTCGTACATCCGCTCGGTGGGCACCCGCTTCAGCTGGGTGACGGCGTCGGCGAGCGGG
The DNA here is from genome assembly GCF_042723425.1 of Streptomyces sp. NPDC058375. Lineage (NCBI taxonomy): Bacteria > Bacillati > Actinomycetota > Actinomycetes > Kitasatosporales > Streptomycetaceae > Streptomyces > Streptomyces sp. NPDC058375. The sequence goes on from NZ_JBHXJG010000015.1 coordinate 49,378, forward strand.
ACCATCGCGATGTCGTTGCCGCGCAGGGCGGTCATCCGGCCGAAGTCGCCGCGGTGGACGGCCTCCACGGCGTTCCAGCCGAAGCGGGTGGCGAGCACCCGGTCGTACGCGGTGGGCGTGCCGCCGCGCTGGACATGGCCGAGAATGACCGGCCGGGCCTCCTTGCCGAGCCGGGTCTCCAGCTCGACGGCCAGGCGGTTGCCGATGCCCTGGAAGCGTTCGTGGCCGTACTGGTCGATCGCGCCCTTGGCGTACGGCATGGAGCCCTCGGCCGGGTGCGCGCCCTCGGCGACGCAGATGACGGCGAACTTCTTGCCGCGCGCGAACCGCTCCTCGACCATCTTGACCAGGTCGTCGACCTGGAAGGGCCGCTCGGGCAGGCAGATGCCGTGGGCGCCGCCGGCCATCCCGGACTCCAGGGCGATCCAGCCCGCGTGGCGGCCCATGACCTCGACGACCATCACGCGCTGGTGGGACTCGGCGGTGGTCTTCAGACGGTCTATGGCCTCGGTCGCGACGCCCACCGCCGTGTCGAACCCGAACGTGCGGTCGGTGGCGGAGATGTCGTTGTCGATGGTCTTCGGGACGCCGACGACCGGCATGCCGGCGTCGGAGAGCATGCGGGCCGCGGTGAGCGTGCCCTCGCCGCCGATCGGGATCAGCGCGTCGATGCCGTAACGGCGGGCCAGCTCCTCGCAGTTCTCTGCGGCCTCGCGGAGCCGGTCGCGCTCCAGGCGGGCCGAGCCGAGGATGGTGCCGCCGCGGGCCAGGATGCCGCTGACCGCGTTGAGGTCGAGGGGGCGGAAGTGGCCGTCGAGCAGCCCCTTGAAGCCGTCCTCGAAGCCGATGACCTCGTCGCCGTGGCCCACGACGGCCCGGTGGACGACCGACCGGATCACTGCGTTCAGGCCGGGGCAGTCGCCGCCCGCGGTGAGAATTCCGATGCGCATCGAGGTGTGTCTCCTGCTCCTAGTAACCGCGCTTTCCGGGGGCCGGCCGGGGGCCGGTCCCGTGCCCTGAACCACCACGATCCTCCCACGCCGCACACCGGCCCGGCGCTTTCGGCC
>NZ_JBHXJG010000016.1:0-50181 GCF_042723425.1 Streptomyces sp. NPDC058375
ACAGCCCGGGCTACCCGTCACACAGTACGGCGCCCGCACCCTGCCGGGGGCCGGGCGCCTCGGTCAGCCCGTGGGGCCGGACCGTCGGATCAAAGCCGTCCGATCAGGTCGGATCAGATCAGGCCGTCCCACATCTGCTCCAGCAGCACCGACCACCAGCTCTCCGGCGACGCCAGCGCCGCCGGGTCCAGGGCCACCAGCTGTGCCTGGAAGTCGACGGTCCAACGCCCCGCCTGCTCCGGGTTCAGCCCGAACCGCAGCCGCCACATCCGGCCCAGCAGCGCCATCGACCGCACGAACTCCGGCAGCCCGGTGTTCACGAACTGCGGCGGCACCGACTGCCCGCCGGGCCCCGCCTCCACCGGAACGGCCACGATGTTCGCCGTCCCGTACTGCACACAGATCGCCCGGCCGAAGTCCGTGCCCATCACCAGGTACGACCCCGCGTCCGGCGCGGGCTGCACCTGCCGCTGCGCCGCCAGCTCGGCCAGCGTCGGCACCACCGGCTGCCCGGGCTGCGCCCAGAAGAACGGCCCGAAATCGGCGGGCAGCCCCGCCCACACCAGGGTGCGCGCGACGACCTCCGGCACCCCCTGACGGGACACCGCCCGCTGGTCGAACCGGAGGATGCCCTGCGGACCGAACGCCTGTGCCAGCTCCTCGGCCACCGCCTCCGGCGGCAGCGCGGGCGCGGGCGGCATCTGCGGCAGCGGCGCCCGCACCGGCGCGGGCCGCGCCGGGCCGTCCGCGACCTGGTGCAGCTCGCCCTGGTGCGTCAGCAGATGCTGCATGCCCTGCTGCCGGCTGGCGTGATCCGTACCGTACGGAGCGACGCTGGTGATCCGCACCTGCGGCCAGGTCTCCCGGATCATCCGCGCGCAGTACCCGCCCGGCAGCTCGCAGGACTCCAGCTCCGTGTGCAGCTCGATGACCTGCTGCGGCGGGACGTTCATCGCCCGCAGCTCGTGCAGCATCTGCCACTCGGGGTGCGGGGTGCCCGGCGCCGAGCGGCGGATCAGCTGCTGCTCGCTGCCGTCCGGAGCGCGGAACCGCAGCACGGCCTGGTAGCCGGGGCCCACGGTCGGCTGACCGGTGGGCTGCTGCGGATAGCCGTACGCCGGAGGCGGCGGGTTGTGCGCACCCGGAGGCGGACCGGGCGGACCGGGCGGACCCGGCGGCTGCGGTACGGGACCGGGGGCCCCGCCCGACGATCCGCCCGGGGCTCCGGGCGGGCCGGGGGGAGTAGGGGGCCCGACCTGTCCCGGACCCGCGAACATCGTCTCCGCGTGGTGCACCCCGCCACCCGGAGGCGGCGTGGAACCCGGCGGCGGACCGGGCGGGCCGGGGGGCTGCGGAGCACCCGGAGCGCCGGGCGGGCCGGGAGGCTGCGGAGCACCCGGGGCTCCGGGCGGGCCCGGCGGCCTGGGCGCACCCGGGACGCCCGCGCCGATGCTGCTCCCGTCGGCGAGCATCGTCGCGGCATGGTGCACCCCGCCGCCCGGAGGCGGCGTGGAGCCGGGAGGCGCGGGCGGACCGGGCGGCGGCGTGGAACCCTGCGGCGGGCCCGGCGGACCGGGAGGCGGCGGGGTGGCGCCGGGCGGGCCGAGCTGCGAGACGAGCTGCGTCGGGACGTACCCGCCCGCCGGAGCGCCGGGCGCACCCGGACCCGAAGGCGGCGGCGTCGCACCGGGCGGCATGCCGGGGATCCCCGGCGCACCGGGCGGCGGCGGGGTCGACGAACCGCCCCCACGCGCCCTGCGCGGCGGCACCACGGCCTTGCTGGTGGCCGCGTCGGCGATGTCACCGGCCCCGTCCGGGGCCCCCTGCTGCGGCCGGAGCGCCGGCGCCACCTGCGTACGCGGCAGCTGGCTGCCACCCGACATCAGCGCGGTGGGCGCCTCCGCCGGAACGACCGGCGGCGGGGCCTCCTCGTCGTCCGTCCCCGACAGCGGCGGCGCGAACACCGTCGCGGGCAGCGGGACGGCAGCGTCGTCGGAGTCGGAGTTGGTGTCCGTCCCCGCCCACGGGGTCGCCCCGGCGGGCACACCGTCGGAGGCCGTGGGCTCATAGGCCGCGCCACCGCCGGCGGCGGGCCACGACGCGGCGGAGCCGCCGGCGGACGGAGTGGAAGGAGAGGAGGACGAGGGGGCGGGCGGAGGCGTCCCGTCCGGGGCGGCCGGTACGGGCCCCTGCGCGGAGGCGGCGACAGGACCGGGGGCGGGGGCCTCCCCCGAAACCGAAGCCGATCCCGAAGCCGATGTCGATGTCGATGTCGAGGGGAACGCCGCCGGGGACGAGGACGAGGACGGGGCCGGGTCCGGAGACCGGGGCGGGGACGACTCGGCCGCCCCGGTGGCCCCTGCGGCCTCCGCCGCCTCGCGCCGCTCCGCACGATGATCCGGAATCCCCAGCTTGTCCGCCGCCTCCTGGAGCCACTCCGGCGGCGTCAGCAGGAACGACGTCTGGTTCAGATCCACCCGCTGCGGCGGCTCCGGAGCCGCCGCCGGCGCGCCCGCCGGTCCGCCGTACTCCTCCTCGTACCGCCGGATCACCTCGCCCACCGGCAGCCCCGGCCACAACGTCGCCTCACCACTGTCCCGGGCGATCACCAGCCGCTGACGGCCGCCGTCCGAGACGGGGCCCTCCGGCCGGTCCTCGGCCCACACCACGAAACCGAGGTCGAACTCACGGACGCGCACCTCACGGTGCTGATACGCGGGCACGTCACCGTTGACCCACTCGTCCGCCCGCTCCTGCGCCTGCGCGAAAGTCACCACCGCGCTCACCCCTCCACCGGGACGGCGCGCGCGAAGCCGCCGTCCACCATCAGGTTCGCCACGGTCTCCAGCTCCGGCGGATTGCCCGCCAGCCGCTGGAGGAAGGCGTCGAAGTCCGTACCGCAGGGCAGCAGCAGCCGCTCCACACGCTCCTGGACACTCCAGCCGTCCTGGTCCCGGGCATCGTCGTACGGGCAGAACCACACCGAACCGACGTCCTGTCCGCGCACCTTCACCGCGAGAATCCCGCCCTGGACGAACGCGACGCCCAGGTAGTCCTTGGTGAAGTGGTCCCGCAGGCACTTGTTCACGTACACCAGGTCGTTCACCGCGGCCTCGTCACGCACCGTGAAGAACGGCTGGTCCACCAGCAGTCCCAGCTCCGCGTCGAGCGCGGCGCCCACAGGGGCCGAGCCGCCCGCCGCCTTCAGGAAGGAGCGGTACGCGCCGGGCAGCCGGTAGCCGAGGTCCTCCTCGACGCCCTGGACCTGCTGCTCGCTCACCGCGCCCGCGCCCTTGGGCAGCCGGAAGTGCGCCGGACGGGTCTCCTGCAACGGGCGCGTGCCCCGCCGGTTCTGGTCCACGTCCGTATCCGCCAGACCGCCGTGATGACGCAGCAGCGCCTTCACCTCGACCGGCACCAGCTCCATCCGCCGGCCACCCGGCACGTGGTGCCAGGTCCAGCCGTGCGGGGTCGCCACCGCGGGAATCGTGTCCCACAGGTCGTGACCGCTCGCCGCCATCGCCGCGTTCGCCGACACGTAATCGGTCAGGCGCAGCTCGTCGATGCCGAAGCCCGGAGGCGGATCGGCGATCTCGGCCGCGGCGCGCGCGTACGGCGAAAGAACCGGGTGGCCGCTCCCGTCCATCCGCACCCCCGAGGGGTGCCGGGAGGCCCGGACCGGATCCGGGAAGTTCACGACCTGCCCGGCGTAGGCGGCGTTCGGTGGCGCGGCTTGCTGCCCGAGCCGACCTGTCGTCATGGCTGATGCCCCCTGCTGCGTCCGGTGTTCCGCACAGCCTAAGCGGTGGGGCAACAGGGCACCCCGCCCCGCCGGTTCCGTCACGAACGGTCACATTCGCGTGACGGTGAGGCGACGGTCTCGCACCTTCCGGCGACACGCAGACACGTTTCCCCCACCCAGCTTCCCCACCACCCGGCACATTTGGCAGGCTGTCCCCGCAACTCGGGGGATTGCAGGGAGGGACGTCAGCACGATGCATTCCACACAAACCGTCACATCAGGGGATCCGCGCCTCAGCTGGAGCAGCACCGAGACCAGCCGTACGCCCCGACTGAACCACCGCCGCGACGGGATCCTCCCGGCCGTGGCCGCCGCGCTGTCCGTACGCGGCGAGACGCTGACCTGCACCGCGGGCAAGGGGGACCAGCCACCGGTGCTGCACCCGCTCGTCCAGGACTTCCTCGACACCCTCACCAGCGGCCAGCGCGAACGCTTCACCGGGCGCTGCCCCGAAGCGATACTGCTCTCCCGCCAGCTCACCGCCGCCGAGAGCGGGCGCTCCAAACGGGCCCAGCGAAAACCCCTGACCAACGGGGAGGCGCGGCGCGCGCTCAAGCATTCGCGGCTCACCGCCCGGCGCATCCGCGAGGACGGCGACCCGCTGCACGGCAGCTACGCACCACCGTGCCGATCCTGTTCGGCTCTCCTCTCCCACTTCGGCGTACGCCCCGTCGACCTGACCTCCACCGGCGCCGCGACCACCGCCGAGAAGGGCTGACCGCCCACCGATGCACGACCGCCAGCAGCACACCTCCACCACCCGCTTCCCCGTCGCCGTCGACGCCGCACTGCGTGAGGCGGGCTGGCAGCCCGGGCGCTGGGACATCCGCCAGGCGGAGGAGTGGGCCGACGCGCTGCGCTCCCACGCCTCCCCGGCCGGCCACCGGCACGCGGTGTTCCCGGCCGCGGTCGAGGCCTGGGCGGAGTTCGGCGGCCTCCACATCACCGCGTCCGCGCCCGGCCGGCACATCGCGCCCGCTGCGGTACGGATCGACCCCCTGAGCGGCCTGCACCTGGCCCGCACGCTCGGGGACCTCGGCCGCGCCCTGGAGACGGAGGTCAGCCCGCTGGGGGCGGAGGGCGAGGAGCAGGCGGTCCTGGCGATCGACACGGAGGGCCGGGTGTACAGCATCGACCACACGGGCGACTGGTTCCTGGGCCAGGACATCGACGAGGCCCTGGCCACCCTGGTAACCGGCACCCAACCGTCCCGCCTGACGTCCTCCTGAGCCCGGCCGGCCCGCCCGACACCTGAGGCCCCCGTCCGGCCACCCCGGCCCGCCCGGCACCTGAGGCCCCCGACCGGCCACTCCGGCCCGTCCGGCGCTTGAGGACGACCCCGACCATCCCCAGCCCATCCGGCGCTTGAGGAACGGAACCGTCGCACCACCCAGCCCGTCCGGCGTTTGAGGACGGAACCGTCGCTCGGGACGAACGGGCACCATCACTTCCCCCGACACGGATGGGTCGCCGCTCCCCACACCCAGGGTTCCGTCCTCAAACGCCGGACGGGCTGAGGTGGGCGGCCCTCACGCGCCCGGCGGGCTGGGGTGGGCAACCCTCACGCGACGCCAGGCGGGCTGGAATGAGTGGCCCCACGCGCCCGGCGGGCTGGGGTGGCAACCCTGACGCGCCGGAGGGGCTGGGGCGGGGCGGCCCAGAGTCAGGTCTCGGCCGGGTCGGCCGGGAGGACCGCCGAGACTCGGAAGCCTCCCGCGTCCGTAGGACCGGACACGAACACACCCCCCAGCCCCAGCACCCGCTCCCGCATCCCCACCAACCCGTTCCCCCCGCTGGGCAGCCCCGCATCCGCCGCCCCCGAGTCCGAAGGCCCGTTCTCCACCTGCATCGCGACCTCCGCCTCCCGATGCGCGAGCCGCACCCACGTCTTCGCGCCCGCAGCGTGCTTGTGCACGTTCGTCAGCGCCTCCTGCACCACCCGGAACGCCGTCTGCTCCACCTCCGGCGGATACGCCCGCAGCTCACCGTCGACCGACAGCTCCACCACCATCCCCGCCTGCCGCGACTGCGCCACCAGCGCCTCCAGCTCGTGCAGCCGTGGCCCGTCCTCCGACGCGACGGTGGCGGCGGCCGCGGCCGCCGCCCGCCGCACCGACGCCAACGGAACCCCACCCGCGGCGGCCGGCGCGGTCAACGCCTCCCCCGTACGCAGCACCCCGAGCATCTCGCGCAACTCCGAGAGCGCCTGCCGGCCCATGTCCCCGACCAGCGCGGCGTTCCGCACCGCCTTCGCCGGGTCCTTCGGCGCGACGGCCTGGAGAGCGGCGGCGTGCACCACCATCAGGCTCACCCGATGGGCGACCACGTCGTGCATCTCCCGGGCGATCCGGGTCCGCTCCTCCGTACGCGCCCACTCCGCCCGCTCCTCGGCCCGGTCCGCGAGCAGCGACAGCTCCCGCTCCAGCGAATCGGCCCGCTCCCGCAGGCTCTCCATGAGCCGGCGCCTGGCCCCTATGTAGAGGCCGAGCAGCACGGACGGGGCCGTAAGCCCCACCGCCATGAAGACGGACATCAGCGGGACGTACCAGTCCCCCGGCCCGAAGTCGGCCTGCTCGGCCACGTTCTGCCGCAGCCGTACGTACGTGACGATGAACGTCCCCACCAGCGCCATCCCCGCCAGGACGACGGTGATCCGGCGCGGCACCTCGGACGCGGCCAGCGTGTAGAGGCCCACGAGGGCCATCAGGAAGCCCATCTCGGCGGGCGTCATCGCGATCGTGACCAGCACCACGACGATCGGCCACCGCCGACGCACCAGCAGCACCGAACCCGCAAGAAGCCCGAACACCACACCCACCGGCACCGGCACCCCGGTGTTCCGGGCGAACTCCACCCCCTCCAGGCCACACTCCAGCGCCGACACCAGCGCCAGTCCCACGTCCAGGGCGACACTGCGTCGCCGCTCCCACCACCAGTAGCCGCGGGTGGTCGATCCCGCCGCCTCCCGGTCTGCCCCCGTTGCGGTCATGGCATCCAGCCTACGGGCGGATGCATCTCATTTTCCGGTGACCGGCAACAGCACGTTCCGCATTCGAACAGGCACGAAACGCATGCCGATCGCCTGAAATGGCGAATCGACCACGCTTTCGACCCGGACGTTCGCATTCCGGACGACGATCCCCGTATGACGGAAACCACAGGCAAGTACGCCGACTTCGAGGGCTTACGCGAGCGGGCGGTGGCGCTGCGCCGGGAAGGGCTCAGCCGCCGCCGGATCCGCGACCGACTCCGCGTCGACAACAACGACCTCCTCAACCGCCTCCTGCAAGGAGAGCCCGCCCCGGAGTGGACGAAGCGGCCCCGCGCCAAGGACGACGTACGCGCGAAGGCCCGCGAGCTTCGGCTCCAGGGCATGACGTACGACCAGATCCAGGTGGAGCTGGGGTGCTCCAAGGGGTCCATCTCGTTGTGGGTACGGGATCTGCCGAAGCCCGCCCCACGGACGAGGGAGCAAGCCTCAGAGATCGCCAAGCGAGGCTGGGAAATCACGCTGCAGCGGCGCGACCAGGAACGTCAGGAGGTGAAGCGCTCGGCCCAGCGTGAGATCGGCGCCCTGACCGAGCGCGAGCTGTTCCTGTTGGGAGTAGGGCTCTACTGGGCCGAGGGCACCAAGGACAAACCCCACGCGCGCCGAGAGCGGGTCGCCTTCGTGAACAGCGACCCCGGCATGATCAAGATCTTTCTGGCCTGGCTCGCACTGATGGACATCACCTGCGAGAGGCTTCGCTTCCACGTGATGATTCACGAATCGGCCGACGTCGCCTCGGCTGAACGCTACTGGGCCGATCTCACCGGCACGGACGTCTCGATGTTCGGCAAGACGACCCTCAAGAAGCACAACCCGAAGACCAACCGCAAAAACGTCGGTGAGCACTATCGCGGCTGCCTCGTGATCCATGTGCAGCAGAGCGCCGACCTCTACCGTCGCATCGAGGGCTGGTGGTGCGGCATAGTAGGCGGCAGCGTTTCTGGGCAGGGCCTCCCCTTGCCCGGCTGACGCGTGTTCCGCCGTAGTGTAATTGGCAGCACGGCACCCTTTGGAGGTGTTCGGTCTAGGTTCGAGTCCTAGCGGCGGAGCAACTTCGCGGGCCTCGACCACACCGGTCGGGGCCCGCCCCCGTTTCCACGGGAAACACCCCCGGTATCCTGCGGATGACCACCACCCGAAGCCGAAGGGCACATCCGTGAGCGCAACCAGCCCGGCAGCCGTCGTCGTCCTCGCAGCGGGTGAGGGCACCCGCATGAAGTCGAAGACCCCCAAGGTTCTGCACGAGATCTCCGGGCGCTCGCTCGTCGGACATGTCGTCGCCGCCGCCCGTGAGCTGGACCCCCAGCACCTCGTCGTGGTCGTCGGACACGCCAGTGAGCAGGTCACCGCGCACCTGAACTCCGGCGAGGCCCCCGTGCGCACCGCCTTCCAGGCCGAGCAGAACGGGACCGGGCACGCCGTCCGCATGGGGCTCGAGGAGCTCGGCGGGGGTGTCGACGGGACCGTGATCGTCGTGTGCGGCGACACCCCGCTGCTGTCCGGCGAGACGCTCGGCGCGCTCGCCGCCACCCACACCGCCGACGCCAACGCGGTCACCGTCCTGACCGCCGAGGTCCCGGACTCCACCGGGTACGGGCGCATCGTGCGCGACCCGGCCACCGGTGCGGTCACCGAGATCGTCGAGCACAAGGACGCCACCGACGAGCAGCGCGCGATCTCGGAGATCAACTCCGGGGTGTTCGCGTTCGACGGGCGGCTGCTGGGCGACGCGCTGGGCAAGGTGCGTACCGACAACAGCCAGGGCGAGGAGTACCTCACCGATGTGCTCTCCATCCTCCGCGAGGCCGGGCACCGGGTCGGGGCGTCCGTCGCGGGCGACCACCGCGAGATCCTCGGCATCAACAACCGGCTCCAGCTGGCCGAGGCCCGCCGGCTGCTGAACGAGCGGCTGCTGGAGCGGGCGATGCTCGCGGGCGTGACGATCGTGGACCCGGCGTCCACGCTGATCGAGGCGACCGTGACGTACGAGCGGGATGCCGTCGTGCATCCGGGGACGCAGCTGCTGGGGACCACCCATCTCGCCGAGGACAGTGAGGTCGGGCCGAACTCGCGGATCGAGGACACCGTCGTCGGCGCCGGCGCCCGGGTGGACAACTCCGTGACGCACTCGGCCGAGATCGGTCCGGGGGCACTGGTCGGCCCGTACGCGTATCTGCGGCCGGGGACGCGGCTGGGGGTCAAGGCCAAGGCCGGTACGTATGTCGAGATGAAGAACGCCACGATCGGTGAGGGGACCAAGGTCCCGCACCTCAGCTACGTCGGTGACGCGACCATCGGCGACCACACCAACATCGGTGCGGCCAGCGTCTTCGTGAACTACGACGGCGTCGCCAAGCACCACACGACGATCGGCTCCCACTGCCGTACCGGTTCGGACAATATGTTTGTGGCACCGGTCACGGTCGGGGACGGGGTCTACACCGCCGCCGGGTCGGTCATCACCAAGGACGTGCCCGCCGGTTCGCTGGCCGTGGCGCGGGGCCAGCAACGGAATATCGAGGGTTGGGTGGCCCGGAAGCGTCCGGGCAGCGCCGCCGCGCAGGCCGCTCAGGCGTCGTCGCAGGAGCCCGACGGGCAAAGCTGACCGGAAACAGGTGCGCCGGTGACGGCGTACCGTGATAGATGCTCACCCCATTTCGGCTGGCTCGTTGCACCTCGGGACCTATGCGTGCAGCGCCAGATACACGTCTGAGGAGACTGTGCTGTGACCGGGATCAAGACGACCGGCGAGAAGAAACTGATGCTCTTCTCCGGCCGCGCCCACCCCGAGCTGGCCGAGGAGGTCGCCCATCAGCTGGGAGTCGGTCTCGTGCCGACGAAGGCCTTCGATTTCGCCAACGGTGAGATCTATGTGCGGTTCCAGGAGTCGGCACGTGGCGCGGACTGCTTCCTGATCCAGAGCCACACGGCTCCGATCAACAAGTGGATCATGGAGCAGCTGATCATGCTGGACGCGCTGAAGCGCGCGTCGGCCCGCTCCATCACGGTGATCGTGCCGTTCTACGGGTACGCCCGCCAGGACAAGAAGCACAGGGGCCGCGAGCCGATCTCGGCCCGTCTGGTGGCGGACCTGATGAAGACGGCGGGTGCGGACCGGATCCTCACCGTCGATCTGCACACCGACCAGATCCAGGGCTTCTTCGACGGCCCGGTGGACCACCTGTTCGCGCTGCCGATCCTGGCGGACTACGTGGGTGCGAAGGTCGACCGTTCCAAGCTGACGATCGTGTCCCCGGACGCGGGCCGCGTGCGGGTCGCCGACCGCTGGTGCGACCGGCTGGACGCGCCGCTGGCGATCGTGCACAAGCGTCGTGACAAGGACGTGCCGAACCAGGTCTCCGTCCACGAGGTCGTCGGCAACGTCGAGGGCCGCGTCTGTGTCCTCGTCGACGACATGATCGACACCGGTGGCACGATCTGCGCCGCTGCGGACGCCCTGTTCGCGCACGGCGCGGAGGACGTCATCGTGACGGCGACGCACGGGGTGCTGTCGGGTCCGGCGGCGGACCGGCTGAAGAACTCGAAGGTGAGCGAGTTCGTGTTCACGGACACCCTGCCGACCCCGGGTGAGCTGGAGCTGGACAAGATCACGGTGCTCTCGATCGCGCCGACGATCGCGCGCGCGGTGCGTGAGGTGTTCGAGGACGGGTCGGTGACGAGCCTCTTCGAGGAGCAGGGCTGACCGTCCCACGACGGTCCCTGTTGATCCACTTTGGGGTGCGGCCTCCCCGCCGGGTAGACTCAGCGAGTTGCTCGGCGAGGGAGGCCGTACCCGTGTGTACGGCGGTCCGTTATCGACGCGCTCTTCGTAGCAGGCCTGTCGTGGGCCGGGTGACCGTTCGAGTTCCGTCACCCCCGACGGCTCTCCGTACCTGACGAGGAGTGCACCATGGCCGAGATCAAGCTCGCCACCGAGGTCCGTACCGAGTTCGGCAAGGGCGCCGCCCGCCGTGTCCGTCGTGCCAACCAGGTTCCCGGTGTCGTTTACGGCCACGGCGCCGAGCCGGTCCACGTCACCCTGCCCGGCCACGAGCTGCTGCTCGCGCTGCGTACGGCCAACGTGCTGATCGGTCTGGAGATCGACGGCAAGGACGCGCTGGTCATCCCGAAGGCCGTGCAGCGACACCCCCTCAAGGGCACCATCGAGCACGTCGACCTGCTGACCGTGAAGCGCGGCGAGAAGGTCGAGGTCGAGATCGCGGTGCACGCCGAGGGCGACCTGGCCCCGGGTGCCAACCTGCTCGAGTTCGTGCTGAACACGCTGCTCGTCGAGGCCGAGGCCACCCACATCCCCGAGTCCGTGACGGTCTCCGTCGCGGGCCTGGACGCCGGTGACTCGATCCTGGCGAAGGACATCGCGCTGCCGAAGGGCTCCGTGCTCGCCGGTGACGAGGATGCCATCGTGATCCAGGTCGTCGCCGCGCAGGCCGAGGAGCCGGCTGCGGGCGAGGCCGCCGAGGCCGAGGGCGCCCAGGCCTGAGCCTCTCCCCTCACTGTTCCACCTGCTTGACTGACGGGGTGGTGGTTCCCTTCCGGGGGAGCCGCCGCCCCGTTCGCCTGCCATCCCCCCTGTGCGAGTCGTACGAGTACGAGGAGACCGAGCGCTGATGTCCGACGCCACCGACCCCTGGCTCATCGTGGGCCTGGGCAATCCCGGTCCCGACTACGCGGCGAACCGGCACAACGTCGGGTTCATGGTCGCCGATCTGCTGGCGACGCGGATCGGCGGGAAGTTCAAGCGGGCGCAGAAGGCGCAGGCGCAGGTGGTGGAGGGGCGGATCGGTCCGCCGGGTCCGGGGAGCCGGCGGGTGGTGCTGGTGAAGCCGATGTCGTACATGAATCTGTCGGGCGGTCCGGTGACGGCGCTGCGGGACTTCTACAAGGTGCCGACGGACCATGTGGTGGCGGTCCATGACGAGTTGGACGTCGATTACGGGGCGCTGCGGTTGAAGCTGGGCGGCGGGGACAACGGGCACAACGGGCTGAAGTCGATGACGAAGGCGATGGGCCCGGACTATCACCGGGTGCGGTTCGGGATCGGACGGCCGCCGGGGCGGATGCAGGTCGCGGATTTCGTGCTGAAGGACTTCTCGTCGACGGAGCGCAAGGAGCTGGCGTTTCTGGTGGACCGGTCGGCGGACGCGGTGGAGTGTCTGCTGGCGGAGGGGCTGGAGCGGGCGCAGAGCGCGTACAACTCCTGACATTCCCTTCCCTGTTTGGGCGTTTTTCGGCCATAGGTTGACCGCGGGTGCGGGTCTGGCCAAGGATCTGCCCCCATGAAGCGGAGCTCTTCCCACCGGGCGGCGGTCGCGGGGCGGCGGTTGGCCATGGGGCTGGTCGTCCTGGTGCTGCTGGTCGCGGGTGCGTGGGCGTCGTGGGACGCCGCGCACCACATCATTCTGGCCAAGGGCCGTGAGCACGGGACCGTGACGGTCACGGAGTGCGGCGACGCGAAGTGCACCGGGGCGTTCACACCGGACGCGGTGTCGCGGGAGCGGGCGCGGGTGACCGTGGACCGGTCCGTGGCGGCGCGTGAGGGGGATCGTTTCCCCGTGGTGGTGAAGCCCGGTTCCGATGCGGTGGTCCGCACGGGGACGCCGGGCTTTCTGCATGCCTGGGTGCCGCTCGGCGGGGCGATGCTGCTGGCCGCGTTCGTGATCGGCGGCGGGCTGCGGATGACGCGGACGGCGTGGGGCGCCGGAACGGCGGGGGCGGCCCTGCTGGTGGCGACGTTCGTCGCGCTGTAGCAGGACCGCCCCGTTTCGGCGTGCGTACGGTCAGCCGGTGTTGCGGAGTCCCGCCGCGACACCGTTGACGGTGAGCAGCAGGGCGCGGGCGAGCAGCGGGTCGGGCTCCTCGCCGCGTTCGGCGGCCTGGCGCTGGCGGGCGAGCAGCGAGACCTGGAGGTAGGAGATCGGGTCCAGGTAGGCGTCGCGGATGGAGAAGGTCTGCTGGAGCACCTGGTTGGTGTCGAGCAGCTTCTCGCCGCCGGTGACGCGCAGGACTTCCTGCACGGTGAGGGCGTGTTCGGCCTCGATGGCGTCGAAGACGTGCTTGAGCTCGTCGGGGACGAGGGTGTCGACGTAGTGCCGGGCGATGCGCAGGTCGGTCTTGGCGAGGGTCATCTCGACGTTGGAGATGAAGTTGCGGAAGAAGTGCCAGTGCTCGTGCATCTCGTCGAGGACGGTGTCGAGGCCGGCTTCACGCAGGGCCTTGAGGCCGGAGCCGACGCCGTACCAGCCGGGGACGATCTGCCGCGACTGGGTCCAGCCGAACACCCACGGGATGGCGCGCAGGCCGTCCAGCGAGACGCCCGAGCCCGGACGGCGGGAGGGCCGCGAGCCCAGGTGCAGGTCGGCGAGCTGGTCCACCGGGGTGGAGGCGAGGAAGTACGCGGGCAGGTCCGGGTCCTCGACGAGCTTGCGGTAGGCGCCGTGGGCCGCGTCGGAGACCGTGTCCATGGCCGCGTCCCAGCGGGCGAGCGCCTCGTCGGACTGGCGGGGCGCGGTGTGCAGGGCGGAGGCCTGGAGAGTGGCCGCGACGGTCAGCTCCAGGTTCTCGCGGGCGAGGGCCGGGATGAGGTACTTGTCGGAGATGACCTCGCCCTGCTCGGTCACCTTGATCTCGCCCTCCAGCGTCCCCCACGGCTGGGCGAGGATCGCGTCGTGCGAGGGGCCCCCGCCACGGCCCACGGTGCCGCCGCGGCCGTGGAACAGCCGGAGCCTGACCCCGTAGCGGTGGGCGACGTCGCGCAGCCGGCGCTGGGCGCGGTGGATCTCCCACTGGGAGGTCGTGATACCGCCGAACTTGGACGAGTCGCTGTAGCCGAGCATGACCTCCTGGACGTCGCCGCGGAGCGAGACGAGGCGTCGGTAGGAGGGGTCGGCGAGCATCTCGTCGAGGATGACGTCGGCGGCCTTCAGCTCGTCCGTCGTCTCCAGGAGCGGGACGATGCCGATCTTCGCCCAGCCGGCGTGCAGGTCGAGGAGGCCCGCCTCGCGGGCGAGGACGGCGGCGGCGAAGACGTCGTCGGCGCCCTGACACATGGAGATGATGTAGGACTCGATGACTTCGGGGCCGAAGCGTTCGAAGGCCTGCTTGATGGTGTGGAAGACGCCGAGGGTCTTCTCGCCGGCCGCGTCGAGCGGGGCGGGGGTGGGGGCCAGCGGCCGGCGCGAGCGCAGCTCCTTGGCGAGCAGCTTCTGCCGGTAGTCGCGGGGCATGTCGGCGTAGCGCCAGGACTCCTCGCCGAGCCGGTCGAAGAGCTGGCCGAGGGCGTGGTGGTGGGCTTCGGCGTGTTCGCGTACGTCCATGGTGGCGAGCTGGAGGCCGAAGGCGGCCAGGGTGCGGATGGTGCGGTCCATCCGGCCGTCGGCGAAGAGGCCGCCGCGGTGCTCGCGCAGGGAGGTCTGGATCAGCTCCAGGTCGGCGATGAGTTCGGCGGTGCCGAGGTAGTCGCAGCCGGGGCGGTGGGGGGTGCCTTCGGCGAGGCGCTCGCGGGTGTTGACGAGCTTCTGCCGGATGCAGGTGGCCTTGAGGCGGTAGGGCTCCTCGGCGTTCAGCCGCTTGTAGCGGGGGCTGATGCCGGGGAGGCGCTCCAGGTCGGCCTGGAGGGAGGCGAGGAGTTCCTCGGTGGCTCCGGCGTAACGGATGGAGTTGGAGAGGAGGCCGCGGAGGTAGTCGATCATCTCCAGGGCGTCGGTGATGCCGTGCTCGTGCTGGAGGATCAGGACGTCCCAGGTGACGGCGGGCGTCACGTTGGGGTTGCCGTCGCGGTCGCCGCCGATCCAGGTGCCGAAGGTGAGGGGGCGGGTGCCGGCGGGGAGTTCGACGCCGACGCGGTCCAGCTCGGCGGCGAGGTCTTCGAGGACGTCGCCGACGGCGCCTGCGTGCAGCTCGTCCAGGTAGTAGATGGCGTTGCGGGCCTCGTCGGCGGGCTCCGGGCGGACGACGCGGAGTTCGTCGGTCTGCCAGATGAGGTCGATGTTCTCGGCGAGGCGGAGGTCGAGGCGGCGGCGGTCGGCCTCGATGACCGGGGTGTCCAGCAGCTCGGCGATGCGGCGCAGCTTGTTGAGGACGGAGCGGCGGGCGGCCTCGGTGGGGTGCGCGGTGAAGACGGGCCGGACGTTGAGGTTCTTGACCGTCTCGCGCAGGTGCTCGGGGTCGGCGTCCTTGAGGCGGTCGGCGGTGCGGGCCAGGAGGCCGCCCTCGGCCGAGCGGCGGTCGCGCATCTCGTGGGCGCGGTGGACCTGCTCGGTGACGTTGGCGAGGTGGAAGTAGGTGGAGAAGGCGCGCACGAGCTGGGCGGCGGTCTCCAGGTCCGTGTCGCCGAGGAGCTCGGCGGCGGCTTCGCCGTCGGTGCGGGTCAGGGCGCGTACTCGCTCGACGAGGTCGAGGAGTTCCTGGCCCTCCTGGCGTACGAGGGTCTCGCCGAGGAGGTCGCCGAGGCGGCGGATGTCGGCGCGCAGCGCGGGGCTGGCGGCAGGGGTCTGGTCGGCACTGCTCACAGTGTGCGGCTCCTTGCAGTGAATGAGGAGGTGCGTTCGCTTCGCCGTCCCCACATGGGCAGTGGTGGGGCGGGTGGCGGGGTCCGGGGCCCTGCGGCTGGCAGCGGTGCTGTCGCCACGCCCCGACGAGCGGGTGCGGACCGCGCTGTCCGACCCTCCCAGGATAGGTGTCGTCGCAGGCGGCGTGTCCGTTGCCCCGAGGGGTCTCGCGGCCGCCGCCCGGAAGCACACGCCCTAACCCCTACCCCGGGGGCAGGCGGGCTACCGCGTGGGACGGGCTGGAGCGGCCTCTCGTGTTGTGGGGCCCGTCACTGCCATACTTACCAAGCCGTAGGTTACGGAACCGTAGCCACGGCCGTCCGAGCCTTCTCCCTCACCCTCAGAGGTATCCCCCTATGCCGAGCACTCCTCCTGCGATCGACGAGACCGAGCCGCCCGGGGCAGCGGCGGCTCCGCTGCCCTCCGCCACGCTGGGCGGCGACAGCAAGCGGTCGATCGAGCAGTTCGCACTGCTGGCGTTCATCGTGGTGCCGTTCGTGGCCCTGGTCGCGGCGGTGCCGCTGGCGTGGGGGCGGGGGGTGAGTTGGCTCGACATCGGTCTGCTGGTGGCGATGTACTACATCGGCTGTCACGGGATCACGATCGGCTTCCACCGGTACTTCACGCACGGTTCGTTCAAGGCGAAGCGGCCGCTGCGGATCGCGCTGGCCGTGATGGGTTCGCTGGCGGTGGAGGGGCCGCTGGTGCGGTGGGTGGCCGATCACCGCAAGCACCACCGGTTCTCGGACGCGGAGGGCGACCCGCATTCGCCGTGGCGGTTCGGGGAGAGCCTGCCGGCGCTGATGAAGGGACTGTGGTGGGCGCACATCGCGTGGATGTTCGACGAGGAGCAGACGCCGCAGCAGAAGTACGCCCCCGACCTGATCAAGGACCCGGCGATCCGGGCGGTCTCGCGCCACTTCCTGACCTTCACGATCGTCTCGCTGGCGATCCCGCCGCTGGTGGGCGGCCTGGTGACGATGTCGTGGTGGGGTGCGGCGACGGCGTTCTTCTGGGGTTCGCTGGTACGGGTCGCGCTGCTGCACCACGTGACGTGGTCGATCAACTCGATCTGCCACGCGGTGGGCAAGCGGCCGTTCAAGTCGCGTGACCGGTCGGGGAACGTGTGGTGGCTGGCGGTCCTGTCGTGCGGCGAGTCGTGGCACAACCTGCACCACGCGGACCCGACGAGCGCCCGGCACGGGGTGATGCGGGGACAGATCGACTCCAGCGCCCGGCTGATCCGCTGGTTCGAGAAGCTGGGCTGGGCCTATGACGTGCGGTGGCCGGATGCCGCGCGTATCGACTCCCGGCGCACGTCCGCCCCCGCCGACGCGGCATGATTGACGACGTGGCGACGGACTCCAGCACAGGCAGCGACAAGAGCAGGACATCCCCCTCCCGCCGGGCCCGGCGGGTCCGGATGACGGGCAAGGAGCGCCGCGAGCAGCTGCTGGACATCGGGCGCGCCCTGTTCGCCGACAAGGGCTTCGAGGGCACGTCGGTGGAGGAGATCGCGGCGCGTGCCGGGGTCTCCAAGCCGGTGGTGTACGAGCACTTCGGCGGCAAGGAGGGCCTGTACGCGGTGGTGGTCGACCGCGAGATGCGCCAGTTGCTGGACATGGTGCAGGGGGCGCTCACGGCGGGCCATCCGCGCGAACTGCTGGAGCAGGCGGCGTTCGCGCTGCTGGACTACATCGAGTCGTACACGGACGGTTTCCGGATCCTGGTGCGAGATTCGCCGGTGGCGCAGTCGACGGGCACGTTCGCGTCGCTGATCAGCGATATCGCCACGCAGGTGGAGGACATCCTGGGCCTGGAGTTCAAGGCCCGGGGCTTCGACCCGAAGCTGGCCCCGCTGTACGCGCAGGCGCTGGTGGGGATGGTGGCGCTGACGGGCCAGTGGTGGCTGGACGTGCGCAAGCCCAAGAAGGCCGAGGTGGCCGCCCACCTGGTGAACCTGTGCTGGCACGGGCTGGAGAACCTGGAGTCGAAGCCGCGGCTGATAGGGCACCGGAAGAGCTGATCGCGTAACCCTTCCGCACGTCGTCACCCGTGGTGATGACGGGTGCGGATTTCCCGCCGTAGTGTGGTCGGGAGGGCAGAGGATTCGTCCATGGGAGGAACCATGACCGCCGAGCCGACCACCGCGCACAGCTCCCGCTGGCCGGTGCCCCCGCAGGACGGATACACCGTGGACGATCTGTTCACGCTGCCCGATCTCCCGCCGCACACCGAGCTGATCGACGGGAGCCTGGTTTTCGTGAGTCCGCAGCGCAAGTTCCACAGCACAGTGATCGATCTGCTGGTGGCGGGGCTGCGCAGTACTGCACCGCCGGAGGTGAAGATCCGCCGGGAGATGACCGTGGTGCTGGACCGGCGGAACGGGCCGGAGCCCGATGTTTCCGTCGTTCGCAGCGAGGCCGACACCAAGGGAATGGAGCAGACGTCGTACGCGGCCGCCGACGTCCTCCTCGCCGTAGAGGTCGTCTCCCCCGACTCCGAGGCCCGCGACCGTGAGGCCAAGCCGCACAAGTACGCCACCGCCGGCATCCCGCACTTCTGGCTGGTCGAGATGACCGGCACCGACCAGCACCCCGTCGTGCGGGTCTATGAGCTGGACCCGGTGACGAAGGCGTACGCGCTGACCGGGATCCATCACGACCGGCTGAAGACGGGTGTGCCCATCCCGGTGGACATCGACATCTCGGCGGAAGCGCTCGCGGCGCTGTAGAGCGGGCCCGGTTACGCGTCCGGCTCCAGGAACTCCAGGCGGTTGCCGACCGGGTCGTGGGCGTAGAAGCGGCGGTGGCCGGGGAGGTTGTCGTCCCATTCCACGCCGACGCCGTGGGCCTCCAGGCGGGCCGCGTACGCCACGATCCCCGTCACGCGCAGGCCCGGGTGGGCCTTCTTCGCGGGGCGGAAGTCGCTCTCGATGCCCAGGTGGAGCTGGACCGGTCCGGCGGCGAACCAGCAGCCGCCGCGGGCGGCGAGCACCGGGGGTTTGGGGATCTCGGTCATGCCCAGGGCGTCGGCGTAGAAGGTGCGCAGGGCGTCCTCGGTGCCGGGCGGGGCGGCGAGTTGTACGTGGTCGACGGCGGCGAGGCCGGCAGCGGCGGTCATCACTTCTCCTTGCGGGCTACGGCGAAGATGCGGCGGAACGGGAAGACCGTGCCGTACGGGCCGGGCGGGTAGGCCTCGCGGAGCAGGTCGCGGTAGGCGGTGAGGAACGCGTCGCGGGCGGCGGGGTCGTCGGCGAGCGCGGTGAGGACGGGGCGCAGGGCGGTCCCCTTGACCCAGTCGAGGACCGCGTCGTCGCCGTGCAGGGTCTGGAGGCAGGTGGTCTCCCAGACGTCGGCCGTGCAGCCCAGGTCGCGGAGGCGGGTGAGGTAGTCGGTGGGTTCCAGGACGGATGCGGTGCGGTCGCCGATGCCGTGGAGCAGGGGGCGCCAGCGGTCGGATTCGCGGAGGCCGGCCAGGAGCGTGTGGCTGGGGGCGGTGAAGTTGCCCGGGATTTGGAAGGCGAGGGTGCCGCCGGGGGCGAGGGCGTCGAGCCAGCGGGGGAAGTGGTCGGCGTGGCCGGGGATCCACTGGAGTGCGGAGGTGGAGACGATCAGGCCGTACGTCTCGGTGGGCGTCCAGGTCGCGGCGTCGGCCTCGGCGAAGTCGAGCAGGGGCGGGCGGGCGTGGGCGGCGGCTTCGGCGAGCATCTCGGGTGAGGTGTCGTAGCCGGTGATCCGGGCCTTCGGCCAGCGCTCCGCGAGGAGGGTGGTGACGTTGCCCGCGCCGCAGCCGAGGTCGGCGATGCGGGGTGCGGGGTGGCCGGGGAGGTCGCCGACGCGGGCCAGGAGGTCCTGGAAGGGGCGGGTCCGGTGGTCCGCGTGACGCAGGTACTGCTGCGGATCCCAGGAAGGGCGGTCGGGTGAGGTCATGGGAACAGGATCACAGCGGGAATCTCTTGATGTCAAGACACTTGAATTCAAGAGACTTCATGTCGAGGGACCATCTACACTGATCGACATGGAGGACGAGGTCGACCGACTGGTCGCTGCATGGCGCCGCGAGCGCCCCGACCTCGACGTGGAACCACTCGAGGTGCTCAGTCGCGTCTCCCGTCTGGCGCGCCACCTCGACCGGGCCCGCCGCATAGCCTTCTCCGAGCACAACCTGGAGCCGTGGGAGTTCGACGTACTCACGTCGCTGCGCCGGGCCGGGCCCCCGTACCAGCTCTCCCCCGGACAGCTCCTCACCCAGACCCTGGTCACCTCGGGCACGATGACCAACCGCATCGACCGGCTCACCAAGAAGAACCTCGTCGAGCGGCTGCCCGACCCCAGCGACCGGCGGGGCGTCCTCGTCCGGCTCACGGCCGAGGGGCGCGACAAGGCCGACCAGTCACTGGCCGGCCTCCTCGACCAGGAGCGTGCCATCCTCGGCGAACTGTCCCGCACCCAGCGCGGCGAACTGGCCGGGCTACTGCGCCAGTTGACCGCCCCGTTCGACAACATCCCCACCTAGCGGACGGATCACCGGCTCGGCGGGGCCGACCCCCGCCCGGCGGGCCAGCGCCACCGCCGCCAGCGTCGAGTGCACCCCGAGCTTGCCCAGCACGTTCTGCATATGGGTGCGCACCGTGTGCGGGGACAGGAACAGCCGCTCGGCGACCGCCTTGCGGCCGAGCCCGGCCACCATGCAGCGCAGCACCTCGCGCTCCCGGGGCGTCAGCGACTCCACCAGCCGCTCGCTCTCGGTGCGGTGTTTGCGGGCGGCGGTCAGCTCCCGCAGGACGCCCGTGAGCAGGGCGGGCGGCAGATGCGTCTCGTCGCGCAGCACGCCCCGGATCACCGACAGCAGCCGTTGCAGCGAACAGTCCTTCGCCACCCAGCCCGAGGCCCCCGCCTGGAGCGCCCGGGCGGCGGCGCGCGGGTCGTCCTTCTCGGCGAGCACCACCGACCGCACGGTGGGCCGGCCGGTGCGGACCCCGGCGACCAGCGCGATGCCGTCGACGACGCCCGCCCCTTCCTGCCGGGGCGCGGGGACGGCAGGCGTCTCGCCGCTCGTCAGGGCGCCCAGCTCGGCATCGACCAGGAGCACGTCGTAACCGCGCCCCTCGGCGGCCGCGCGCTCCAGCGCGCGCAGCGCGGCCGGGCCGCTGCCCGCGGCGGAGACGTCGACGTCCGGTTCGGCCGCGAGGGCCGCCGCGAGCGACTCGGCGAAGATACGGTGGTCGTCGACCACGAGAACCCGGATACGCGCCACAGAACCCCCATCGGTGGGGGCGGACAGCTGCGGGTACGGCGCCGGGGCTTCACTGCGGCCTGCCGCGCCGACGACCGCCGTCGTCGAACCGCCTGCCGCCCTGCCCCGGGCGCCGTACCCGGCTTTCTCGCTCCCCTGAATCGACACCGGCCCCCACCGGTGCTGAGCATCAGCGTACGGGCGGGGGCCACGGGGGAAAGGCGATTCGGCGAACTGGTTACCTCAGGCGCGTCTTAGGGTGGATTCATGTTCCGTCTTGAGACAGAAGTAGACAGAGAACGTCGCATTCTGCTGAGCGGGCGTCTGCACGAGGACAACGTCGCCGCTTCGGCCGGCCTGCGTGCGCTGCTCTCCACCTCCGCCGAGCACGAAGTCCCCCTGGAAGTGTGGGCGTTGGACCAGCATGGGGCCCTGGCGGGCGGGCTGACCGGGCGGACCTGGGCGTACTGGCTGCACGTCGATCTGCTCTGGGTCGACGCCCCGCACCGGGGCTCGGGCCTCGGCGCGCGTCTGCTCGCCGAGGCCGAACGGACCGCCCGCACCGAGCGCGCCTGCACCCGCTCGCGGCTGGAGACCTGGGACTTCCAGGCCCCCGGCTTCTACCGCAGACAGGGGTACGAGGAGATCGGCCGGGTCGCGGACTACCCGCCCGGCGTCACCGAGTTCATCCTGGTCAAGGACCTGTGAGCGCGGGACGCCGGATCGGGACCGGGACCGGGACCGGGCTCAGCGCAGTCGGCGCGCCCCGGCCGACGGGATGGCGTCGAAGATCCCCGGGGCCGCGTGTCCGGCCGCCGCGAACGCCTCGCTGACCGCCTTGGCCACCGTTTCGGCCGCCGACTCCTCCACCAGGACGACCGCCGAGCCGCCGAAGCCGCCGCCGGTCATCCGCGCACCGAGCGCCCCGGCCGCGTTCGCCGCCTCGACCACCAAGTCCAACTCGGGGCAGGAGACCCGCAGATCGTCGCGGAGCGAGAGGTGGCCCTCGTTCAGGACGGGGCCCGCCGCGCGGACGTCGCCCGCGTCGAGCAGCGAAATGACCTGCTCGACGCGGCGGTTGTCGCCGACGACATGGCGTACGTAGCGGATGACGGACTCGTCCGCCCCGGCGTCGGCGAGCGTGGTGAGCGCCGCGTCGAGACCGGCGTACGGCAGATCGCGCAGCATCGGTATGCCGAGCAGCCGGGCGCCCTCCTCGCAGCCGGCCCGGCGCTCCGCGTACGCGCCGTCGCCGAGCGCGTGTTTGACCCGGGTGTCGACGACCAGGAGCGTCAGGCCGTGGGAGGCCAGGTCGAAGGGGACCTGGCGCAGCGAGAGGTCGCGGGTGTCCAGGTGGAGGGCATGGCCCTCGGTGCAGCAGGCCGAGGCCATCTGGTCCATGATCCCGCAGGGCACGCCGACGAAGTCGTTCTCGGCGCGGCGGCCGATGACGGCGAGTTCGGCGGCGCTCAGGCCGAGTTGGAAGAGGTCGTTCAGGGCGAGCGCGGTGACGACTTCGAGGGCGGCGGAGGAGGAGAGCCCGGCGCCGGTGGGCACGGTGGAGGTGAGCGCGATGTCCGCCCCGGTGACCGGGTGGCCGGCCTCGCGCAGCGCCCAGAGGACCCCGGCGGGGTAGGCGGCCCAGCCGTGGCCGGAGTGCGGGGCGAGTTCGTCGGCCCGGAGGGAGACGACGCCGCCGGGGACGTCGGTGGAGTAGAGGCGCAGGACGCCGTCGTCGCGGCGGGAGACGGCGGCGACGGCGGTGTGCGGGAGGGCGAGCGGCATGACGAAGCCGTCGTTGAAGTCGGTGTACTCGCCGATCAGGTTCACTCGTCCGGGTGCGGCCCAGATGCCGTCGGGCTCGCTTCCGTACAGCTCGGTGAAGGTGGCGGCGGGGTCGTCCCGGTGTCCTTCAGCGGCGGTCACGGTCGGTTCGGGGTGCTGGCTCATGGGGTGGTGGTGTCCTCTCGGCGGGCGAACTGCCAGGCGTCGGCGATGATTCCGGCCAGGTCGGCGCGGGAGGGCTGCCAGCCGAGGCGCTCGATGGCGGTGGCGGCGGAGGCGACGAGGACGGCCGGGTCGCCGCCTCGGCGGGGGGCGGCGGTCTCGGGGACGGGATGGCCGGTGACCTTGCGGACGGTCTCGATGACCTCGCGGACCGAGAAGCCGTTGCCGTTGCCGAGGTTGCAGATCAGGTGCTCGCCCGGGGCGGCGGCGGTGAGGGCCAGCAGGTGGGCGTCGGCGAGGTCGGCGACGTGGATGTAGTCGCGGACGCAGGTGCCGTCGGGGGTGGGGTAGTCGTCACCGTATACGTTGATCGACTCACGCCGGCCCAGGGCGACTTGGAGGACCAGCGGGATGAGGTGGGACTCGGGGCTGTGGCGCTCGCCGCACCTTCCGTATGCTCCGGCCACGTTGAAGTAGCGCAGCGAGACGGCGGCCAGGCCGTGGGCGGTGGCCTCGCCGCTGATCATGTGGTCGACGGCGAGCTTGGACGCGCCGTAGGGGCTGGTGGGGGCGGTGGGGTCGGTCTCGGTGATGGGGCTGGAGACCGGTTCGCCGTAGGTGGCGGCGGTGGAGGAGAACACGAGGGTGCGTACGCCGTGTTCGCGCATGGCGGCGAGCAGGGCGGTGGTGCCGCCGACGTTGTTGACCCAGTATTTCTCCGGGTTCACGACGGACTCGCCGACCTGGGAGAAGGCGGCGAAGTGCAGGACGCCGTCGTAGGAGGGGTCCAGGTGGCGGGCGGCGTCCTGGATGCGGCCCTCGATGAACGCGGCCCCGGCGGGGACGCCCTCGCGGAAGCCGGTGGAGAGGTCGTCGAGGACGGTCACGGTGTGCCCGGCCTCCAGCAGGTGCTGGGCGACGACGCTGCCGACGTATCCGGCACCGCCGGTGACCAGGTACTTCTTGGGGTCGGCGGGGACGTTCCGGGGAGTGCTCACTGGCTCGCTACCTCTCGCAGTCGCTCGGCCGCGGCCTCCGGCGGCACGTCGTTGATGAACACGCTCATGCCGGACTCGGACCCCGCGAGGAACTTCAGCTTGCCGGAGGTCCGGCGAATGGTGAAAAGCTCCAGGTGCAGGGCGAAGTCCTCCCGGCCGTCGACCCCGAACGGCGCCTGGTGCCAGGCGGAGATGTACGGGGTCGGCGGCTCGCCGGGTCCGAAGATCCGGTCGAAGCGCCTCAGGAGTTCCAGATAGACCTGTGGGAACTCCGTCCGCGCCTGCTCGTCCAGCTCCCGCAGGTCGGGGACGCGGCGGCGCGGGTACAGGTGGACCTCGTAGGGCCAGTGCGCCGCGTACGGGACGAAGGCGACCCAGTGGTCGGTGGCGAGGACGACGCGTGAGCCGTCCTTCTCCTCGCGGGCGACCACGTCGTCGAAGAGGTTGGCGCCGGTCTCCTCGCGGTGCCGGGCGGCCGAGCGGAGCATCAGCTCGGTGCGCGGGGTGACGAAGGGGTAACCGTAGATCTGGCCGTGCGGGTGGCCGAGGGTGACGCCGATCTCGGCGCCGCGGTTCTCGAAGCAGAAGACCTGGGTGACCTGGTCGAGGGCGGCGAGGGCGGCGGTGCGGTCGGTCCAGGCGGCGAGGACGAGGGCGGCCTGCTCCTCGGTGAGGTCGGCGAAGGACGCGTCGTGGTCGGAGGTGAAGCAGACGACCTCGCAGCGGCCGGAGCCGCCGGCGAGCGAGGGGAAGCGGTTCTCGAAGACCGCGACGTCGTAGTGGTCGTCGGGGATCTCGCTCTGCCGCCCCTCCCGGGTGGGGCAGAGGGGGCAGGCGTCGGCCGGCGGGTGGTAGGTGCGGGCCTGGCGGTGCGAGGCGATGGCGACCGCGTCGCCGAGCAGGGGGTCGCGGCGGATCTCCGACGAGGTCGAGACGGGGTCCAGGGGGCGATGGTCGACCGCGTCGCGGACGGTGTCGTCCGCGGAGTCGTAGTAGATCAGCTCACGGCCGTCGGCGAGGGTCGTAACCGTCTTCTTCACCAGGGTCCTCCACCAGATCCTCCCAACATAATCGCACATAACAAATCACAAGCGAACACCTCCGTCAATGCCTGCGGGAACGCCAGACGGCTGGCCGCATACCCGGACATTCACCCGCACTCGATCACGATCAAACAAAGAACCCCAAGCAGACTGTTCATTTCTCGAACATGACGGCGTAAGTTCCGTCGGGTTAAGTTCGCGATACGAAGCGAGTACCCCCATGCAGACACTGGCCGAAGGGCTTCGGCTCCCCACGAACGGGCTCGACTACGCCATCCTGGCGATCTACTTCGTCGTCGTCCTCGGCATCGGCTTCATGGCCCGTGCCAGCGTCAAGACGAGCCTCGACTTCTTCCTCTCCGGACGGTCCCTGCCCGCCTGGGTGACCGGGCTCGCCTTCGTCGCGGCGAACCTCGGCGCCACCGAGATCCTCGGCATGGCGGCCACCGGCGCGCAGTACGGCGTCGCGGTGGTGCACTGGTACTGGATCGGTGCGATCCCCGCCATGGTCTTCCTCGGCCTGGTGATGATGCCGTTCTACTACCGCTCCAAGGTGCGCTCGGTGCCGGAGTTCCTGCTCCAGCGGTTCGACAAGTCCGCGCACCTGCTCAGCTCGGTGCTCTTCGCCTTCGCGGCGATCCTCATCGCGGGCGTCAACCTCTACGCCCTGTCGATCGTCGTCGAGGCGCTCCTCGGCTGGCCGCAGTGGGTCGCGATCGTCGTCGCGGGCCTGTTCGTGCTGGTCTACATCACGATCGGCGGGCTCTCCTCGGCGATCTACAACGAGGTGCTCCAGTTCTTCGTCATCCTCGCCGCGCTGATCCCCCTCACCGTCCTCGGCCTGAAGCGGGTCGGCGGCTGGGACGCCATGAGCGACTCGCTGACCAAGCAGCACGGCGGGGACTTCATGACCGCCTGGGGCGGCACCGGCATCGGTGACGCCAACCCGCTGGGCGCCAACTGGCTGACGATCATCCTCGGCCTCGGCTTCGTGCTGTCCTTCGGCTACTGGACGACGAACTTCGCCGAGGTGCAGCGCGCGCTGTCCGCGAAGAACCTCTCCGCCGCCAAGCGCACCCCGCTGATCGCCGCCTTCCCGAAGATCTTCATCGTCTTCGCGGTGATGATCCCGGGCCTGGTCGCCGCCGTGATCGTGCCGAAGATCGGCACCCCGGACTCCGACCTCACCTACAACGACGCGATACCCCTGCTGATGCAGGAACTGCTGCCCAACGGTGTCCTCGGCATCGCGGTGACCGGTCTGCTCGCCGCGTTCATGGCGGGCATGGCGGCCAACGTCTCGTCGTTCAACACGGTGTTCACCACCGACATCTGGCAGCGGTACGTGGTGAAGGACAAGCCGGACACGTACTACCTGCGCTTCGGGCGGCTGATCACCGCGATCGGCGTGCTGGCCTCGATCGGCACGGCGTTCATCGCCGCCAGCTTCTCGAACATCATGAGCTACCTCCAGACGCTGTTCTCGTTCTTCAACGTCCCGATGTTCGTGGTCTTCATCATCGGTATGTTCTGGAAGCGGGCCTCGATGAAGTCCGGCGTCTGGGGCCTGGTCGCGGGCACCGCGGCCGCGATGATCAACTACTTCTGGATCTACAAGGGCGGGATCATCGACATCCCTTCCGACCAGGGCGCCAACTTCGTCTCCGCGATCGTCGGGTTCGTCGCCGGAGCCGTCGTCATGGTCGTCGTCACCCTCTTCACCGCGCCGAAGCCCGAAGCGGAACTGGCCGGTCTGGTGTACGGGACCGAGTCGCCGGACCCCGACGAGGCGCCGGACGAGGCGGACAGCGCCTGGTACCGCAAGCCCGCGCTGCTCGGCTGGGGCGCGATCGTGCTCGCCGCCGCGTGCTACATCCCCTACTCGTTCTGATCGGAGGAACTCACCATGTCCGACCTGCAGAAGGAAGTCTCCGAACTGGAGCGCAAGTCCGCGACCGCGGCCCGTCTCTTCGACATCCGGCGGATCATCGGCGGCCTGTTCGTGGTCTACGGCGTGATCGTCACCATCGCCGGCCTCAGCCCGTCCGACGCCGACCTGAAGAAGGCCGAGGGCGTCCACATCAACCTGTGGACGGGCCTCGCCATGCTGGCGCTCGGCCTGTTCTTCCTGGTCTGGATGAAGCTGCGCCCGGCCGAGGCCCCGGCAGCCCCGGAAGCGGAGCCGGAGCGGGAGCGGGAGCCGGGGTCCGACGCGGGCTGAACCACCCGCCGCCCGGCCGCACACCGCCCGGCCGGCCGCCGCCGGTGAGCCCACCGCCGGTGAGCCCGCCGCCCGGCCGCCACGTCCCGCAGGGGCCGTCCGTCACCCGCTCCGCCCGGGGACGTACGGCCCCTGCGGCGTACCGCGCGGCGTTCCCTCCGGGGTGTACGGGCCCTGCGGCGCAACGCCGTTCCCCGCGGCCCGCTCCAGCAGCCCGGTCCGGGCGGCGAGGGCGGCCGCCTCCAGCCGGGAGCCGACCCCGAGCTTCATCAGGACCCGCTGGACATGGGTGCGGGCGGTGCTCGGGGCGATGTCCATCCCGGCCGCGATCAGCCGGGTGCCCTCGCCCTCGGCGACCCGTACCAGCACCTCGGCCTCGCGCGGGGTGAGCATCCGCAGCAGCCGCCGCCCCTCGTCGTCGGGCTGGACCGCCGGGTTGAGCAGCTCGGCGAAGGCGCCCCGCAGCAGCTGCGGGGCGATGGCGCTCTCCCCCGCCCGCGCCTTGAGCATGGCCCGCTCCACGCCCTCGATGCGCTCGTCGTGCCGGACGTACCCCGCGGCCCCGGCGGCGAACGCCGCGGCGATCCCGCGCGGGCTGGGCACCGGTCCGAGGACCACCACCGCCACCTGCGGGCGCTCCTGGCCGATGCGCGTGATCGGGTCGAAGACCCCGGGGGCGGCGGGCGATGCCGTACCGAACAGGCAGACCTCCGGGGCTCTGCTGACCACCAGTTCGGCGGCCCCTGACGTCGGCGCGGCCGCCGCGAGCACCCGGTGCCCGCGCAGTTTCAGCGCCGAGGCGAGTGCCTCGGCGAGCAGACGGTGATCGTCGACCACCATGAGCCGCACGCCCATCGGTCCTCAGCCCCCAAAGCCCTGTACGCCCGGCCCCCCGGACTCCTGCCCCGGCAAGCTACACGCTCGCCCGGTGCCGCGCGGCGCTTACGTGGGAGAAGCCCACCAGAATGCCGAATTCTGCGCGATTCGGGGCTCGTTGACCGGTAGTCGGTGATCACTTCACCGGCGGAGAACGATCGGCCCCGCCGGTGGGGGTGATCGACCGGCGGGGCCTTGTGCTGCACGACGCTCCCGAAGGAGCGCGGTGGTCAGTCGGCGCGGTAGCCGACGGCGAGATAGAGCTTGTCGTCGGCGTCGATGACGCTGCGCTTGCTGACCAGGCTCTTCGACTTGAAGAAGTGCCCGTCGGAGTAGAGGAGTTCGGAGTGGTCGCTGGTGAACCTACGCTCCGCCTCCCGGACCGCCTCGTCGTCCGGGTTCTCCATCAGCAGGGTCTGCTTGAAGGTCTCGCCGTCGATGGAGACGATCTGGCCGCCCTTGTCGTAGGGGGGCTCCTTGTACGCGATGACGTTGGTGCCGTCCATGCGGAGCGGGACCAGGCTGTAGCTGTCGCCGGCGTCGGCCCGGTTGCCGAGGAGCTTGCCCGTGGTCAGGTCGAAGGCGACGATCTCGTTGGTCTCGCCGTACTCACTGGTGCCGTCGTGGTTCTCCGTCGGCAGGTAGAGCCGGTTGTTGCCGACGGCCAGGCTCTGGCACTTCTCGACCTCGGTGGAGCCGCAGCGGGCCGCGTACTGCTCGGCGTCGGCGGGGATACGGACCTTCAGCTTGCCGGTCGCCGCGTCGATCGAGAAGAAGTCGGAGATGCCGCTGCCGTCGCCGGCGGTGTCGCCGACGTCGGCCGCGACCACCAGCGGCTTGGTGGAGACGATGGCGGCGTAGTCGATGCCCGCGGGCATCTTGTACGAGGACAGCGGGGCGCCGTCCTTCGGGTTCAGTGCCTCCACGGCGAGCTGCGGGCTGTCGATCTCACCGCACCTGCGGACCACGGCGAGGGCCTCGCCGCCCGCGTAGCCGCGGTCGTAGCAGCCGTCCGAGCCGACCTTCGGCTTCCAGAGCTCGGCGCCGTCGGCCAGGTTGAAGCCCGCGCCGCCCGAGGTGCCGCCCGCGGCGACGGTGGTCCCGCTGAGCGTGACCTCGTCGAAGCGGACCTGCTGGTCACCGCCGGTGGCGGAGGTGATGCCCTTGCTCCACACGAGCTTGCCGGCGGTCAGGTCGATCACGCCGACCTGGTTGCACGACGGGTACTTGTCCTCCTTGGTCGCCTTCTTCTCCTCGAAGACGATCGCGGTCTTGTAGTCCTTGCTCATGTGCCGGGAGGCGGTGCAAACCTCGCCGGGCAGCGGGACGGACCAGAGCTCGGTGCCCTTGTCGCGGTCGTAGGCGGTGATCTCGGCGACGCCGGACTTCACGTACGCCTTGTCGGTGAGCCATGAGCCCTCGACCGTGGTGATGTCGCCGACTTCCGGCTCCGGGATCTGGAAGGCGACCTTGGACTTGGTGCTGGCGGGCGCCTTCTCCTTGCCCCCGGCCAGGCCGCCGTCCTCGCCGCCCTTGGCTTCGCCGCCGGTGGAGCCGGACGAGGAGGCCTCGTTCTTGCCGCCCTTGTCGTCACCGCCGGTGGTGGAGTAGATGACGCCGGCGCCGATGATCAGCACCACGGCGACGGCCGCGGCGACGATGATCTGCATCTGGGTGGAGAACTTCTTGCCGCCGCCGTCGCCACCCGGCTGCGGGGCCCCGTACTGCGGGTGCATCGGCTGGGTCGGGTAGCCGTACCCCTGCTGCGGCATCCCGGGCTGACCGGGGTGCCCGGGCTGGCCGTGCTGTCCGGCGGGCCCCTGCGGGTAGCCGTACCCCTGCTGCGGCGCCTGCGGATAGCCGTAACCGCCTGGCTGCGGCGCGGACGGGGCGGGGTAGCCGCCGGGGGGCGGGGGCGGCGGGGTGCCGTAGCCCCCGGCGGGCGCGTCCTGCGACGCGGCGGGCGGCTGCTGGGGCTGCTTGCCGAAGGGGTCCGCGGGCGGCGGAGTCGGCTGGCCGAACCCTCCCGGCGGCGGGTCCTGCGGCGCGCCGAACCCACCCGAGGGCGGACCGGCGGGCGGCGGCGGGGGCGTGTCCGACGGCTCGTTGGGCGGCTGCTGCGGTGGCTGGGGCGGCTGGGTCATGGCGTGCGTACCTCTGGGGACGAGTGGATGTGGGGGCGCGTGGGGCCGGGAGGGGCCTGGAGGGGCCGGGTGCCGGGGCTGGAGTCCGTCACTTCTCGAACACCAGCAGCGTCGACTGCTCCAGCTCTTCCTTGTCGTTGGTCGCGCTCACGCGCTCGCTGAAGATGAAGGAGCGGCCACCCTCGTAGACGACCTTGGACGAGAAGAAACCGTTCTCGATCCGGCCGGTCGACGCCGGGTGCTGGAGCAGCGTCTTGGGGGTGCCGCCGGTCGGCGCGAGCGTCACGAGGGCGCCGGCCGCGTCGTAC
This sequence comes from Streptomyces sp. NPDC058375, assembly GCF_042723425.1. Taxonomy (NCBI): domain Bacteria; kingdom Bacillati; phylum Actinomycetota; class Actinomycetes; order Kitasatosporales; family Streptomycetaceae; genus Streptomyces; species Streptomyces sp. NPDC058375. Next base: position 30,194 of record NZ_JBHXJG010000016.1, read on the forward strand.
TTCGGCCGCATGTAGAGCAGCACGTCGCCGCCCTCCATGCCCAGCGGCTTCAGGACGCGTTCGGCCGGGGCGGGCGCCTCCCACTTGGGCTTTCCGGTGTTCAGGTCGAAGGCGATGACCTTGTTCGTCCGGGCGGTCCCGCTGGAGTCGTCCTCGGTCGCCATGTAGAAGGTGTTGGCGTCGGCGGCGACACCGCTGCACCCTTCGAGGCTCTCTCCGAAGATCGCGAAACGGCTCCCGCAGTCGGCGGTGAGCTTGTCGCTCTTGCCGGGCGCGAGCTGGGAGCGGAGCTTGCCGCTCTCGGTGAGCGCGACGATGGTGTACTGCTTCTTCTTCTCGTGCTCCAGCCGGACGACGAGCGGGGTGACCGAGTAGACCTTGCTGACCTCCCAGCCGCGCGGCGGCTGGTACGTCCACTTGGGCTTGCCGGTGACCGGGTTCAGTTCCTGGACCTGCTGCTGCGGGTTCTCGATGTCGTCGGTGCGGCAACTGGCCGCGGCGATGAGCTTCGGGCCGCCGGCGAAGGCGAAGGGCTTGCAGTTGCCCTCGGGGTTGCCGAACAGCTCCTTGCCGTCGCTGACCCGGTAGGCGTTGGAGTTGCCGGTGCGCCCCACGGTGACGGTGTCTCCGCTGATCGCGAGAGCGATGTCCGACAGGAAGTCCCAGGTGCCGTTGCCCTTGATCGTCTTCTTCCAGCCGGGCTTGCCGGTGTTGAGGTCGATCATCTGGAGGGTGGAGCACTTGGCCTTGTCCGTGGTGCCGTCCTTCACCCCGATGACGATCTTGCCGTCGGCGGTGGGGGAGTTGGGCGTGGCGCACACGTCGGCGGGGAGCGGCACGGTCCACTTCTGCTTGCCGTCGGCGACGGAGTAGCCGGACACGCCCCGGTACATGGCCTTGGCGATCACGTCGCCGGCGAACCAGGGGCCCTCGACGGACGAGCCGTTGCGGGGCAGGTCGACGTCGTTCTTCTGGAGCCAGGCGACCTTCGCCTCGCCCGGCTTGCGCCCGGCGTTGAGGTCGTCGTCCGCCTCGCGGCCGTCGCCGTTGCCGTCGCCCTCGTCGACGGTCGGCGACGCGCTGGGGGCCTTGGGGTCGTTGCTGGTGTTGGCGACGGGCTTCTTGGGGTCGTCGTCGCCGCTGTCGCTGACGAGGAAGTAGGTGCCCGTGCCGGCGACCAGGACCACGGCGAGCGCCGCCGCGACGATGATGCCGGTCTTGTTCTTGAGGAACCCGCCGCCGGAGCCCGGTCCGCCGGGGCCGGGGGCGCCGGGATACTGCTGCTGCGGGTAGCCGTAACCGGGCTGGGGCTGTTGACCGTACGCTCCGGGGGCCTGCTGGCCGTACGGGCCGGGGGCCTGCTGGCCGTACGGGCCGGGCTGCTGGCCGTACGGACCGGGCGCCTGGCCGGGGGCCTGCTGGCCGTAGGGGCCGGGCGCCTGGCCGGGCTGCTGCGGGTAGCCGTAGCCGGGCTGCGCCGGGGGCTGTTGCGGGTAGCCGTACGCCGGGGTGCCCGGCGGGGGCGTCTGCGGCGGGCCGGCCGGGGGCGCCGGCGACTGTGCGGGCGGCGGCCCCTGGGGCGGCTGACCGGGCGGCGTCTGCGGCGGCCTGGCCAGGTCAGGCTGATCCTGGGGCGGCGGTCCCTGGGGCGGCTGAGGAGCTCCGTTCGGCGGCTCCTGCGGAGCCCCGAAGCCTCCCTGCGGCGGTTGCTGGCTGGGCGGCTGGCTCATATCAGCACGTCCCCCTTCGTGCGGCCCGGTGCGCGATCCGGTCTCCCCCGCGATTCCGAGAGGGGTCAATCCCCCTCGGAAAGGAGCGAATCGGGCATGGCTTCCGCGGTGTTACGACAGTCGGGCGGGGCTTCTTTGTACCACCCGCCCGCCACTCGGGACCGGATCGGTCCAGCCCCTGTTCCCAAGGGAGAACCGCCTTGTGATGCCCTCGTTACGCCCCGGTCGGAGGTGATGGTCAGTCACCGAAGACGATGATCGTCTCCAGGTCCATCTCCTCCGCGTCGGTCTCGGCGGTGACGCGGCCGGTGGCGACCAGGGAGCGTCCGTCGACATAGCGGACCGCAAGATCGAACATCTGCTCGGCGCCTCCGGCCGACGCCGGATGCCGCAGGACCGTTTGCGGAGCGCCGCCCTGCGGTCCGAGCGCCATGATGCCGCCGCCTGCCGCGCCCATCGAGTACGGCGGGGTGAGGTACAGCAGCACCTTGCCGTCCTCGACCCGCATCGGATGCAGCGTCTGCGCGGGCGGCGCCGGCGCCTTCCACTTCATCTTGCCGGTGTTCATGTCGAAGGCGACGACGGAGTTGGTGAACTCGCCGTCCACGTGAACGGGCTTCGTGGCGAGGTAGAACGTGTCGCCGCCCGCGGCCGCGCCGAGGCAGTCGTCGAGATTGTCGCCCGGCTCGCCGCACTGGACCTCGAAGTCCTCCTTGCCGGGGTCGGGCTGAGCGCTCAGGGTGCCGTCGTCGCCCAGGAGCGCGATGGCCCACTTCGCCTCCAGCCCGTCCTGCCGCAGCGAGACGACCGGCGGGTCGACGGAGTAGAACCGGTCGATCTTCCAGCCCTTCTTGACCTTGTACGTCCACACGGTCTTGCCGGTGGCCGGGTCCATGCGCCGCACTTCCTCGTCCGGGGTGTCGTCGTCACCCGGACGCTTGCGGCAGTCGACCGCGGCGAGCGGGACGTCGCCGCTGGTGAAGCCGTACGGCTGGCAGAAGCCCGGCAGCCGGTCCCACAGGTGCTTGCCGTCGCTGATCCGGTAGGCGTCGGTGCGGGTCGTCCGTCCGACCGTCAGGACGTCGCCGTTGACCGCCATGGCGATGTTCGACAACCCGTCCGTCATCGAGGAACGGTCGAGGGTGGCGGTCCAACCCGCCTTGCCGGTGGTCAGGTCGATCATCTGGAGCTTCTCGCAGTCCGCACCTTCGATGGTGTCTTCCTTGAGAGCGATGACGATCTTGCCGTCCGGGCTCGGCTGCGTCGGCGCGGCGCAGACGTCGGCCGGCAGGCGCAGGCTCCACTTCCGCGAGCCGTCGTCGAGGGAGTAGCCGGACGCCGTGCGGTACATGGCCTTGGCCACGATGCCGCCCGTGATCCACGGACCGCGCACGGCGACGCCGGCCTGCGGCACGTCCACGTCGTTCTTCTGGACCCAGCGGACCTTCGCCTCGCCGTCCTTGCGGCCCTTGTTGAGCTCCGCCGCGCCCGGGGCGGGCGTCAGCTTCGGGCTCGGCTCGCCGCTGGGCTTCTTCGGGGCGGTGCTCTCCTTCGCGACGGGCTTCTTGTCGTCGGTGCCGTCGTCGCCGCCCACCGCGAACCAGACGCCTGTCCCGATGACGAGGACCCCGGCGAGCACGGCGGCGACGAGACCGGCGACCCGGCCCCGCGAACGCCCGCCGCCCCCGGACCCGCCGGAGGGCGGCTGCTGGGGTTGGCCGTAGGGCACGGTGGGCGGCTGCGGGTAGCCGTGCGGCACGGTGGGCGGCTGCGGCTGCGGCTGCGGCTGCGGCTGCGGCTGCGGGTAGCCGTACGGCGGCGTGGGCGGCGGACCGTACGGGCCTGGCTGCGGCTGGTGCTGCACCGGCTCTCCGTACGCACCGGGCTGCGGCTGGTGCTGCTGCCCCGGCTCTCCGTACGCACCGGGCTGCGGCTGGTGCTGCTGCCCCGGCTCTCCGTACGCACCGGGCTGCGGCTCGTACGGAGCGCCGAAGCCTCCCTGCTCCCCCGGGCTGCCCTGCGGCGGCTGCGACATCGGTTGTGGTCCCCCTCGAACGTACGGTCCCTGCCGCCCCGTTCTACCACCTGCCGCGGCAGCCCCGTCGGCCCGGTCAGGCGTCCTCGGCCAGCTCCAGCCAGCGCATCTCCAACTCGTCCCGCTCGGTGACGAGTTCACGCAGTTCGGCGTCGAGCTTCGCGACCTTCTCGAAGTCGGTGGCGTTGTCCGCGATCTGCTTGTGCAGCGTGGTCTCGCGGGTGGAGAGCTTGTCGAGCTGCCGCTCGACCTTCTGCAGCTCCTTCTTCGCGGCACGGGCCTCCTGCGCCGAGACGGCGGGGGCGGCGGCGGGGGCTCCGGACGAACGGGGCGCGGCGGCGGAGGGGGTGGCCTCCTCCTCCATCCGCTGCCGGCGCTCCAGGTACTCGTCGATCCCGCGCGGCAGCATGCGCAGGGCGCGGTCGCCGAGGAGCGCCATGACCTTGTCCGTGGTCCGCTCGATGAAGAACCGGTCGTGGGAGATCACGATCATCGACCCGGGCCAGCCGTCGAGGAGGTCCTCCAGCTGCGTCAGGGTCTCGATGTCGAGGTCGTTGGTGGGCTCGTCGAGGAAGAGGACGTTGGGCTCGTCCATCAGCAGCCGCAGGATCTGGAGCCGGCGGCGCTCACCGCCGGAGAGGTCGCCGACGGGCGTCCACTGCTTCTCCTTGGTGAAGCCGAACTGCTCGCAGAGCTGACCGGCGGTCATCTCCCGGCCCTTGCCGAGGTCGACCCGGTCGCGCACCTGCTGGACGGCCTCCAGGACCCGGAGGTTCGGGTTCAGCTCGGAGACCTCCTGGGAGAGGTAGGCGAGCTTGACGGTCTTGCCGACGACGACCTTCCCGGCGGCGGGCTGCTCGTCGCCCTGCGTACGGGCGGCCTCGGCCAGCGCGCGCAGCAGGGAGGTCTTGCCCGCGCCGTTGACGCCGACCAGGCCGACGCGGTCGCCGGGACCGAGCTGCCAGGTGAGGTGGGTGAGGAGGGTCTTGGGCCCGGCCTGGACGGTCACGTCCTCCAGGTCGAACACGGTCTTGCCGAGGCGGGCGTTGGCGAACTTCATCAGCTCGCTGGTGTCACGGGGAGGCGGCACGTCGGCGATGAGCTCGTTGGCGGCCTCGATGCGGTAGCGCGGCTTGGAGGTACGGGCGGGGGCGCCGCGGCGCAGCCAGGCCAGCTCCTTGCGCATGAGGTTCTGCCGCTTGGACTCCTCGGTGGCGGCGATGCGTTCGCGCTCGGCGCGGGCGAAGACGTAGTCGCTGTAGCCGCCCTCGTACTCGTGGACGGTGCCGCGCTGGACGTCCCACATGCGGGTGCAGACCTGGTCGAGGAACCACCGGTCGTGGGTGACGCAGACGAGGGCGGAGCGGCGGGCGCGCAGGTGGCCGGCCAGCCAGGAGATGCCCTCGACGTCGAGGTGGTTGGTGGGCTCGTCGAGGACGATCAGGTCCTGCTCGTCGATGAGGAGCTTGGCCAGCGCGATACGTCGGCGCTCGCCGCCGGAGAGCGGGGCGATGACGGTGTCGAGCCCGTGCTCGAAGCCGGGGAGGGCGAGGCCGCCGAAGAGCCCGGTGAGTACGTCGCGGATCTTGGCGCTGCCCGCCCACTCGTGGTCGGCGAGATCGCCGATGACCTCCTGGCGGATGGTCTTCTCCGGGTCCAGGGAGTCGTGCTGGGTGAGGACGCCGAGGCGCAGCCCGCCGTTGTGGGTGACGCGGCCGGTGTCCGCGTCCTCCAGCTTGGCGAGCATCCGGATGAGGGTGGTCTTGCCGTCGCCGTTGCGGCCCACGACACCGATCCGGTCGCCCTCGGACACCCCGAGGGATACGCCGTCGAGCAGGGCACGGGTGCCGTACACCTTGCTGACCTGCTCGACATTGACCAGATTGACGGCCATTTCACTCCTGTCTTGGGGATCCCTGCGGCGAGGACCACTCGACGTACCAGAGTAGTCGCCGCGTGGGGTGCGATAGCGTGCCGCGATCGATCATGGGGAGAAGCCCCAGGTCGTAGGGGTACGGCAGACATCCGGGGTGGGGACTTCATGACCATGACGCGTGGGACGAGACGGTGCCGGGTTCTGGCGGCAGTGACGGCAGCGGCGGCGATGACGCTGGCCGGTTGTTCGTCGTCGGCCGGGACCGGGACCGAGGACGGGGGCCCGGCCGGACCGGCGGTCAGCAGCAGCGCTCCCGCGAAGGCGGCGGAGAAGGCCGGAACGGACACGGCCGAAGCCGAGGGCGTGAAGGTGGCGGCGAAGGGCGGGCGGCTCGGCGGCCCCGGTTCGGCGTGCGAGCTGCCGGTGACCTTCGACCTCGCCGCCCGCTGGAAGCCGAAGGCGATCGAGCTGGAGCCGGACTCCATCCTGGCCGATCTGGCCGAGCAGGGCACCGTGAAGATGGTCTGCGAGATCGACGCCAAGCCGGCGGGGAACATCGGCTTCCTGCGGGTGTGGCGGGGCAAGGCGTCCGAGGAGGACCCGCAGGCGGTGCTGAAGGCCTTCGTGGAAGACGACCCGAACGCGAGTAAGGCCGCCTACACGCAGGTGAAGGCCGGTACGCTCGCGGCCGCCGAGGTCCGGTACACGGGGCACAGTGAGCTGCTGGAGGAGTCGAAGAGCGAGCGCGCCTTCGCCGTCTCGACGCCCGACGGCCCGGTGCTGGTGCACCTGGGCGGGATGGACACCGAGGAGCACACCGCGATGCTGCCGGCGTACGAGCTGGCGAAGAAGTCCCTGAAGCTCGGCTGACCGGCCCGTCGCCGCTCCCGGGCCCGTGCCCGCCGCTGGGCCGGGGGCCTGCGATACCGTGCGGCGACCGATCAAGGGCCGGGGGGCGACGTGGTGGCCGCGGCATGGGAACGGTTCACCGGGCACCGGTGGTTGCCGAAAGCGGCCGCGGTCGCGCTCGCCGCGGCGTTGGTGGCCGGACGCCTACCGCGCGCCCCGCCCCCGCCCCGCCCGCTCCACCAGCAGCCAGCCGCCCAGCGTCATCGCGACGGCGGCCGGGGCGCTGACCGGAATCGCGATCAGCAGGGCCGTGCGGCCGTCCAGCAGGCCGTTGAAGCCGACCATGGACAGACCGAGCACCCCGAGCAGGCAGAGGGTCGCGCCGAGGGCCGCGAGGGGGCCCTCGCCTGTGGCTCCCGGCCGTCCCGGTGCCGACGGGGCCGGGCGTTCGAAGGTGCGGAAGGCGGCGACCAGGGCGACGGTCAAGCCTGCGGCCAGCGCGATCCGCAGCGGGACCTGGGTCCACCAGGCGGCCGACGCGGGCTCGGGCAGCTCGACGTCCAGGGCGAGCAGCGCCCCGTACACCCCGAACATCGCCGTGAGGTGCCAGAGGAACGCGGTCATCGCCACCCCGTTGGCCGCCACCACCGTGCGCCAGACGCGGGGGCGCTCCAGCAGGCGGGCGGCCGGGGCGCGGAGGAGTTCCACCGCGCCGACGAGCCAGAGGCCGTGGGCCAGCAGGGCGAGGGTGGGCGGGGCCATGTTGCTGACCTTCTCGCCGGGCATCCCGACCATGGACAGCGGGTACGGGCCGAACGCCACCAGCGCGGTCGCGGCGACCAGGCCCGCCCCGGTGAGCATCGCGGGGCGGCGGATGCGGTCGTCGGCGCGCAGGAAGCCGAGCTGGTGGACCGCCAGCCAGACGAACGCGAAGTTGAGGAACTCGACGTACGGGACTCCGACCGCGAAGCGCAGTACGTCCACCGCGACCGCCGCGCCCGCAAGACCCGCGAACGCCCCCCAGCCGTACCGCTCGTGCAGCCTCAGCAGCGGCGGGGTGAACGCCACCATCGCCAGGTAGATCCCGATGAACCACAGCGGCTGGGTCACCATCCGCAGGGTCACGCCGGTCAGCCCGCCGCCCCCGCCGAGGAGTTGGACCAGCAGCGCCGCCGCGCCCCAGACCAGGACGAACACCATGGTCGGGCGCAGCAGCCGCTGGAGCCGGGCGCGGAGGAAGGCCGAGTAGACGGAATCCCCGGCCCCTTCGGGGCGCTTGCGGAGCAGGGAGCGGTAGGACAGCGCGTGCGAGAAGCCGCCGACGAAGAAGAACACCGGCATGACCTGGAGCAGCCAGGTCAGCGGCTGGAGCGCCGGGACGACGGCGAGCAGGTTGCCCACCCCGTCCGGGGTGACGGCGGCCATCAGCCAGTGGCCTAGCACGACCGCGCCGAGCGAGGCGACCCGCAGGAGGTCGACGTAACGGTCCCGGGTGACGGGCGTCGCCCCGGCCAGTTCACGAACACTTGATCCCATGCCCGTACGGTCGCGTGCGCGGGGTGGGGGACGGCAGCGTCGTCGTACTCACATGGGCGGTGAGTACGTGCGTCAGATCGCCTGTGTCCCCGGCGCGGGCGAGACCGCCACGCGGGCGTTGCGGCACGTCCCGGAGGCCATCAGCGCGGCCGCCACCTTCTCGGCCGTCTCCTCGTCCGGGACCAGGAACGCCGTCGTCGGCCCGGATCCGGAGACCAGCGCGGCCAGCGCCCCCGCCTCCGTGCCCGCCGCCAGCGTGTCCGCGAGGGACGGGCGCAGGGAGAGCGCGGCGGACTGGAGGTCGTTGCTCAGGGCTCCCGCGAGTGCGCCGGAGTCGCCGGAGCGCAGGGCGGCCAGGAGGGTGGGGGACGCGGTCGGCTCGGGGACCTCGGTGTCGGCCGTGAGGCGGTCGAACTCCCCGTAGACGGCGGGCGTGGAGAGGCCCCCGTCTGCCACCGCGAAGACCCAGTGGAACGTGCCGCCGACCTCGATCGGGGTCAGTTTCTCGCCGCGTCCCGTACCGAGCGCGGCCCCGCCGACCAGGCTGAACGGCACGTCGCTGCCCAGCTCCGCGCAGATCGCGAGGAGTTCGTCGCGGCTCGCGCCGGTCCCCCACAGGGCGTCGCAGGCGACCAGGGCGGCGGCCCCGTCGGCACTGCCGCCCGCCATGCCGCCCGCGACCGGGATGTCCTTGGCGATGTGCAGGTGGACGGCGGGGTCGATGCCGTACCGCTCGGCCAGCGCGAGGGCGGCCCGGGCGGCGAGATTCGTACGGTCCAGCGGGACCTGGGCGGCGTCCGGGCCCGAGCAGGTGATGCGCAGCTCGTCGGCCGGGACCGCGGTGACCTCGTCGTACAGGCCGACGGCGAGGAAGACGTTGGCCAGGTCATGGAAGCCGTCGGGGCGGGCGGCGCCCACGGCGAGCTGCACGTTGACCTTGGCGGGGACGCGGACGGTGACGCCCGTACGGACAGCACTCACAGGGCCGCCTCCGGCTTGTCCGGCGCTCACGCGGACACCTCCGGCTTGTTCTCCGCGATCGCCGCGAACTCCTCCACCGTCAGCGCCTCCCCGCGCGCCTGCGGCGAGATCCCGGCGGCGACGAGCGCGGCCTCGGCGGCGGGCGCGGAACCGGCCCAGCCGGAGAGCGCGGCGCGCAGCGTCTTGCGGCGCTGCGCGAAGGCGGCGTCCACGACCGCGAAGACCTCGGCGCGGGACGCGGTGGTGGCGATGGGCTTCGTGCGCCGGACGAGCGAGACCAGGCCGGAGTCGACGTTCGGGGCGGGCCAGAAGACGGTGCGGCCGATGGACCCGGCGCGCTTGACGTCCGCGTACCAGTTGGCCTTCACCGAGGGCACGCCGTAGACCTTGTTGCCGGGGCGGGCGGCCAGCCTGTCGGCCACCTCGGCCTGGACCATGACCAGGGTCCGCTCGATGCTCGGGAACCGCTCCAGCATGGTGAGCAGGACGGGGACGGCCACGTTGTACGGGAGGTTCGCCACCAGCGCCGTGGGCGCGGGGCCCGGCAGCTCGGTGACCAGCATCGCGTCCGAGTGGACCAGGGCGAAGCGGTCGGCGCGCTCCGGCATCCGGGCCTGGACCGTGGCGGGCAGCGCGGCCGCGAGCACGTCGTCGATCTCGACCGCGATCACCCGGTCCGCCGCCTCCAGCAGCGCCAGGGTCAGCGAGCCGAGCCCGGGGCCCACCTCGACGACCACGTCGTCCGGGCGGACCTCGGCCGTGCGCACGATGCGGCGGACGGTGTTGGCGTCGATGACGAAGTTCTGACCGCGCTGCTTGGTCGGGCGTACGCCCAGCTCGGCTGCCAGGTCGCGGATGTCTGCGGGGCCCAGGAGGGCGTCGGGCTCTGTGCTGCTCACCCGGTAAGCCTACGGCCGCAGTGGGGCCACGGACTCGCCCCCCGTTGCACGTACAGCTTCTTCGCCCGGTACGTCTGCTCGGCGGCGGGTGCGTCCTGGGGGCGTCCGCTGCCGCCGAGGGACTGCCAGGTCCGGGTGTCGAACTGGTACAGCCCGCCGTACGTGCCGCTCGGGTCGACCGCGTCGGCGCGCCCGCCGGACTCGCAGGCGGCGAGCGCGGACCAGTTCAGCCCGTCCGCCCCGGCGTCCGAGTCGGGGCGCTGCCGGGTGCCGGTGCGCACGACGCGGCTGACCGGCAGGTGGACCAGCTCCTCGGCGGCTCGGCGCGGCTTCTGCCGGACGCCGTTGACGGTCCGGACGGCGTACGTGACCCGGCGTACACCGTTGCGTCCCGCCCGCTCCACCCGCTCGACGCCCCGGAACAGCTCGGGGTCGTCGCTGCGTTCGACGGCGTACGGGATCGGCTCCTCGCGCACCTCGCGGCTGTCGGTGATCCGCATGACGGAGATCGTCTGCCCGTCGCGCGGGAAGCTCGCGGGGTCGACGGAGGTGGTGTCCTGGCCGTGCAGGGTGATGCCCGCCTCGGCGAGGGCCTCGCGGACGGTCGCGGCGTTGGTGCGCAGGGCGCGTTCCTGGCCGTCGGCCATGAAGGTCACGGCGCGTTCGGTGCGGACGGCGAGGGTCAGACCGGTGCGGGCGATCCGGGTGGAGCGGGCGGCGGAAAGGTGCGCCCCCTCGGCCCGGATCCCGAACTCGCGCAGAGCCCCGGCCACGGTGTCGGCGGTCGTCCAGACCCGGTGGCGGGCGCCGTCGAGGGTGAGGGTGACGGGCCGCCCGTAGTGGACGACGACCTCGTCGCCGTGGTCGAGGCCGGCGCCGGGGTCCGGGGAGACGCGGTCGTGCGCGCCGACCGTGACACCTTCCTCCTCCAGCAGCTCGGTGACGTCGTCGGCGAAGGTGTGCAGGGTGCGGGGCGTGCCGTCGACCTCCAGCCGGACGGCCTTGTCGTGGGCGACGAACGCGGTGGTGCCGCCGGCCAGGAAGGCGACGACGAGGGCCTTCGGGACGAACCGCTTCAGGTTCTCGGGGTCGGCGACGAGGGTGCGGCGGCGCTTGGCGGCCCGTCGCGCTTCGGCGCGGGTGGGGCCCCGCCGGGGCACCGCGGGCGGCGGCCCGTCGAGCGGCGGCCCGTCGAGCAGGGCGTCGACGAGCGGGGTGTCGACCATGGTCGGGGCGTGGGCAGGCGGGGCGGGGGCGGCCGGGGCGGGGGCGGCGGGGCCCGCCCTCCACGTCCCGTCCGCCAGCGTCAGCTGCTCGTGGAACGCGCCGAGACGCCTGTCCTGCGAAGTGTTCACGCCGTTCACGCCGCTCCTGAAGATCCGCCCGCTGCCGCCCCCCGTCGTGGGCGGGGACGATAGCGGAGTAGCGGTGACTCTCCAAAGCGGCACGGCTACGCAGCGTGCACACCGTGGCTCAGAAGTCGAACGCCCGCGCCGTGTTGTCGTAGATCGCGGCGGCCAGCACGTCCTCGTCCAGGCCCTTCACCTCGGCCATCGCGCGGAGCGTGACCGGGATGAGGTAGGGCGCGTTGGGCCGTCCGCGGTACGGGGCGGGGGTGAGGAAAGGCGCATCCGTCTCGACGAGGACCAGCTCGGTCGGGGCGACGGCCAGCGCGTCGCGCAGCGGCTGGGCGTTCTTGAAGGTCACGTTGCCCGCGAAGGACATGAAGTACCCGGCCCGGGCGCAGACCTCGGCCATCTCGGCGTCGCCGGAGTAGCAGTGGAACACCGTGCGCTCGGGCGCGCCCGCGTCGGCCAGGACCCGCAGGACGTCCGCGTGCGCGTCCCGGTCGTGGATGACCAGGGCCTTGCCGTGCCGCTTGGCGATCTCGATGTGGGCCCGGAAGGACTCCTCCTGGGCGGCGACGCCCTCGGGGCCCGTACGGAAGAAGTCGAGGCCCGTCTCGCCGACCCCGCGCACGTGGTCGAGGGCGGCCAGCGCGTCGATCTCCGCGAGCGCCTCGTCCAGCGCCGCCCTGCCGCCGGGCTCCCTGGCCCCCTGCCGCGCGGTGCCGTCCGGATCGCCGTGGACGATGCGCGGGGCCTCGTTGGGGTGCAGGGCCACCGAGGCGTGGACGGCCGGATGGGCGGCCGCGGTGTCGGCGGCCCAGCGGGAGCCGGCCACGTCGCAGCCCACCTGGACGACGGTGCTCACGTTCACCGCGGCGGCCCGGGCGAGGGCCTCCTCGACGGTGGCGTCCTGCATGTCCAGGTGGGTGTGGGAGTCGGCCACCGGAACCCTCAGGGGTTCCGGCAGCGGCGGGGCTTCGGTACGGCTCATGCCGACGACTCTACGAGGGCCCGGCCCCCGTACGACGTCGGCGTCCGGCCCGCAGGCGTCACCTGCGCTGGAAGGGGTGCAGCAGGTCCGACAGCCGCCAGTGGCGGTCCGGGGCGGCGGCGGTCGACACCGTACGGTCCTTCGCGCCGATGTCCGCGGTCTGCGGTATCCGCTGCTTCCGCAGCAGCTCCTGGACACCGGCGACCCGCCCCGCCCGCATGATGCGCACCACGTGTCCTCCGCAGTTGGTGCAGGTGGGAGTGGAGAGCGGCGACGGCACGCGCTCGCCGTCCGCCGTGTAGACCACGAAGGCGTGACCGTGCACGTCGACGTGGTGCTCTATCTCGTAGGACTGCTCCCAGCCGTACCCACACTTCATGCAGGCGAAGGCATACGCCTCATGGACAGTGGTCGCTGCGATCTCGCTCATGCCTGCTCCTCTTGTCCGCCGGTCACACGCTCCGGGGACGGCCGGCCCGCCCGAGGGTTACGAACAGGTGGCCCGTCCCTTCCAGTGGACACCTCCACCCAGATGGACGCACCAGCTCAGAGGCATTGTTGATGCGTTCTTGGCCTCCTTTGGGCCCTCCTTTGCCGACGCATGGCGCGGCAGAGGTACGAGGCAGGACAGCGCGTGACCGCCAGGGCACCGAGCGCCCCCGAGCGCGCCGCCCGCCGGTCGTGAACGCGCCCGCGCACCACCCCCTCCCATCCCTCCCCTTTTCCTTGAATTCCCGGGCTTTCGCCCCACCCGCACCTCATGAATTCATCATTCAATTGAATGCGTGATTTCCCCGGATGTCGCACCCCGATTTGCGGCGGCGCGCTTCCTCCTTTTCACTCATTACGTCCACCCCATTTCCCACAGGACGGGGAACAACCCATGTTCACCACGGACACCACTGCCACCGACATCGAGCTCGACCTCGACGCCGCTCTCAACCCGGGCGAGGTCGAAGGTGTGTACCGCGACTCCCGCGAGTGCGCCGCTCTCGTGCTTATCGCAGGCACTGGCGGCCTGCTGCTCTCGCCGCCGACCCCGCGCCCGAAGAAGGGCTAGTCGCCGGCACATGGACCAGACACATGCTCCGTCGCCCCTGGCGGGCGCCGTGCATGACCTGGCGACAGAGGTGGTCCTCGCTCTTCGGAGCGGGGACCACCTCGCCACGGTGTGCGGCGCGGCGGGAATCGACGAGGAGAATCGGACCGGAATCGCGGCGGTACGGGTCATCGGGGCCGACCTGCTGCTGCCCAGTGTTCTGTACGGGCGTCATCCGCATCCGGGCGACGTCGCCGTACTCGACAGGGCGGTGCGGGAGTTCCCGCCCAAACCCGACGCTCCGGCCGCCACGGCGTGGAGTCACTGGCACATGATCTCCACGCTCCAGCGGATGGCGCCGTCCTCACCGGGCACGACCGCTCCCGGGCCCGGCACACCCGGTGCGTACGCGGAGCCCGACGCCGCCTGGCTGGAGGAGGCCCCCTGGCAGGCGTTCACCCACCAGCTCTCGGTCCTCGCGCCGCTCGCCGTCCCGGCCGCACCCTCGGCCGTGCAGCGGGCCGCGGCCCACCGCGCGGTCGACCTGTCGCGCGGCTTCGTCCGCGCGGTGCGGCGGCGCGACTGGCTCCAGGCGGCGGGCGCGGGCCGCTGGCTCGCGGCGATCGGCGGCGAACCGGCGACGCTGGGCCTGGAACGCGGCCTGGACTTCGTCGAGCTGATGGGCGGCGACGATCCCCGGGTCACCCTCCATGTGCGGGCCGCCCGGTTGATGGCCGAGGCGAGGGCGCGGTGAGGGCCCGGTGACGACGTCCGCGACACAGGACCGGCCGGGGCCCGAAAGCCGCCCGGGACAAGCCCGGCCCCCCGGGGCCGCGCTCGCCGTCCTCCCCGGCGTCCTGCGCGCCGCCCTCGGGTGGACCGACGCGCACCGCACGCGCTTCGTGCTCCCCGACGACATCCTGGAACCCCACGCCCAGGTCAACGGCACGCTGAAGCCGCTGGGCGAGCTGGCCCAGCTCGGCTCGACGATCCGCCGCGCCACCGCCCCCGGCGCCCCGGAACGCGAACTGGCCGGGGACCTCGTCGCGTACGCCTGGGAGCAGGTGCACGAGGGTGCGCTGCTCCTGGAGCTGCTGCGCGCCGAGCCGTTCGCCGCGTACCCGTACGAGATCTACGCCGCCTTCGCCGGGTCCGGACTGCGCCACGAGGGCTTCGAGGCGCTGGCCCGCCCGCTCACCGCGACCCGCGCCTGGGCCCACACCGAGCAGCACGCCAACCGCCAGTTGGGCCTGGTCAACTCCGAGCGGCGGGTGGGGGTCCTCACCCACACCGACGCCGGTGCGGTGCTGTCCCGGACCTGGCTGGGCGGTCTTTCGGAGCCGTGGATGTTCGAGGGCCCCTCCGGCTACGCGCTGACCCACACCGTCTTCCACCTCACGGACTGGGGTCGGATGCCCGACCGGGTGCCGGAGAAGATCGACGGCTATCTGCGGACCTGGCTGCCCGCCTGGGCCGACGGCTGTCTGGAGAGCGGCCAGTGGGACCTGACCGGCGAGCTGCTCGCGGTGGCGGCCTCGCTGCCGGGCCCGGCGCCCGTCGAACTGCTGGACGCGGTCTGGCCGGTGCTGGCCGACGCCCAGCATCCGACCGGCTGCGTCCCGGAGACCGGCGTTCCGGTCCAGGACCCCGCGCCGGACCCGTACCCCTTCATCGACTGCTACCACTCCACGCTCGTCACGGCCTTCGCCGCGGCCCTGTCCCTGAGGTCGCTGCACGGGAACGGCGGGCGGGGCGAGACCGGCGGGGCCGTGCCCGGCCGGGAAAGGCGCACCGCATGACCAGCAGCAGCGGCATCCGGCAGATCCACGACGTGGGGGCCAAGGCCCTGGGCTGGCTGTACGAACACCGGCGGGGGTTTCGGCTGGAGGACGATCCGGCCCCGGAGACGGGGATGCTGGACCGGTTCAAGCCGCTGGGCGAGCTGGCGCTGATCGCGAAGGTCATCTTCCGCGAGGGCGTGGCCGGCTCGCAGCAGTCCTCTCTCGCCCACAAGTTGCTGGATTACGCCTGGCACGAGCTGCTGGGCTCCGGGACGCGGCTGTTGGAGGGCCAGCGGCGCGAACCGCTCTCGCCGGTGCCGCTGGAGGTCTACGTACCGTTCCGGGAGCTGGGCTTCCGGCAGCCGGACCTGGAGTCCGCGATCCGGCTCAACCACCGGCTCGCCAGCTGGGCGGCGCTGGAGGTGCTCCCGGTGCGGCGGTTCGGCCTGAGCGCGATCGAGCGGCGGTTCGGGGTGGAGCCGAGCGTCCCGGAGACGGCGGCGCTGGCCCACACCTGGCTGGCCCGGCGGCCCGAGCCGTGGACGGTCGAGGGCCATATCGGCTACGACATCACCCACACGGTCTTCCACCTCACCGACTGGGGCGAGAAACCGGCCGGGCTCCCCGCCGACATCGCGGAGTACCTGACCCTCTGGCTGCCGGTCTGGCTGGACGACTGGTTGGACCTGAAGCGCTGGGACCTGCTGGGCGAGCTGCTGGTCGTGGACGCGTGCCTGCCCGAACCGACTCTGGACCCGGCGGCCTGGCAGGGGTTCGCGCAGGCGCAGCAGCCGGACGGGGCGATGCCGGTGGTCGGCGGGATGCCGGAAGGGGACGAGGAGTCGGTGTTCGACCTGGTCTACCACCCGACGCTGGTCGCCGCGTTCGCCTCGGCGCTGGCGATGTCCCGCGCCCTGTCCGACCTCAGCGCGGATCCGGCCCCGGCATGACCGGCACGACGGCGGTCCGCGTGACCGCCCCCGGCTCCCCGGCCGCCACCGCCCGCCTCCTGGCCGAGGCGGCGCAGGCGGTCGACGCGCCCGACCTGGTGCTCGCGGTCAGCCGGAACGGGGTACGCACCGTCCACACCGGCGGCAGCGCGGAGCCGGGCCCGGTCCCCCGCGAGCTGATCGCGTACGAGCTGGGCTCGGCGTCGAAGCCGTACGCGGGGCTGCTGCTGGCCCGGCTGGTGGCGCAGGGCCGGGTGCGGTACGAGGACCGGGCGGCGGACCTGCTGGCCCCGGGTTTCCCGGTGCACCCGGCGGTGCGCCGGATCACCCTGCGCCATCTGCTCACCCACACCTCGGGGCTGCCGGGCCTGCCCGCCGACTTCTACCCGCAGGCGGTGCCCCGCTGGTCGACCGACCCGTACGGCGGCTACCCGGCCGACCGGGTGGTCCGGGCGTTCCTGCGGGCCCGCCCGCGCCACCGGCCCGGAACCCGCTGGCGCTACTCGAACTTCGCCGTCTCGGTCCTCGGCCACACCCTCGCGGCGGCCACCGGAACCCCGTGGGAGGTCCTGCTGCACCAGCAGGTGCTGGCTCCGCTGGGCCTGGCGGCGACCCGGGTGCGCCCGGGCCCCGAGGGCGCGGACGCGGTCGGGCACGGCCGCGACGGGACGCCGGTGCCCGCGCTGGACACCGGCGGCTTCACGGCGGCGGGCGCGGTCCGGGCGACCCCGCTGGACCTGCTGACGTTCCTGGAGGCGCATCTGGACGGGCCGGAGCCGACGGACCCCGCGCTGGCCGGGGCGCTGGCGGAGGTGCGGAGGCCGGTGCTGCGGCGCGGCCTGCGGCACGCGCACACCCACACGCTCACGTGGTTCCACCACCCGTCCCCGTACGGTCCGGTCCTCTTCCACGCGGGAGCGACCCTCGGCCAGCAGGCGTTCCTCGGCCTCCGCCCGGACACGGGTCTCGTGGTGGCGGCGACGGCGACGCGGCGGGTGCACCGGGCGGACACCTTCGTGGCGACGGCGTACGGCCTGCTGGCGGAAACGCCGTAGGTGCCGTAGTTACTGGGGTTTCCCCGCGCTCTTCTCCGCGTTCTTGGCGGCCACCACCGCGTCGAACACCTCCCGCTTGGGCAGCCCGGCGGCGGCGGCGACGGCGGCGATGGCTTCCTTGCGCCGCTCCCCCGCCTCCTCGCGCACCCGCACCCGCCGCACGAGCTCCTCGGCGTCAAGACCCTCGTCGCCGGAGTCGGTCGCGCCCTCCACGACGACGGTGATCTCCCCGCGCACCCCGTCCTCGGCCCACACGGCCAGCTCGCCGAGCGGACCGCGCTTGACCTCCTCGTACGTCTTGGTCAGCTCCCGGCAGACGGCGGCACGGCGCTCGGCGCCGAAGACCTCGGCCATCGCGGCGAGGGTGTCGTCGAGGCGGTGGGGGGCCTCGAAGAAGACCATCGTGCGCCGCTCGTCGGCGTTCTCGCGGAGCTTGGAGAGCCGTTCACCGGCCTTGCGGGGCAGAAACCCCTCGAAGCAGAAGCGGTCCACGGGCAGCCCGGACAGGGCGAGGGCGGTGAGCACCGCGCTCGGCCCGGGGACGGCGGTGACCCGGATGTCCTTCTCCACGGCGGCGGCGACGAGCCGGTAGCCGGGGTCGGAGACGGACGGCATGCCCGCGTCCGTCACCAGCAGGACGCGCGCGCCGCCGGTCAGGGCCTCCACCAGCTCCGGCGTACGGGCGGACTCGTTCCCCTCGAAGTAGGAGACGACACGCCCCGAGGTGTGGATGCCGAGCGCCTGGGTGAGCCGGCGCAGCCGCCGGGTGTCCTCGGCGGCGACGACGTCGGCCCGCTCCAGTTCGGCGGCGAGGCGCGGCGGGGCGTCCGCCACGTCACCGATGGGGGTTCCTGCGAGCACGAGCGTTCCAGTCGTTCCAGTCACATCAGCCATCCTCGCAGCACGGGCAGCGCCCTTCGCACAGATGCGTTCCCTACGATGGCGCGGTGACGAGTACCGCACCCGAGACCCAGCGGGGCCAAGACGCCGGGGATCCGCTCGGCGAACAGCCGACCTCCTGGCAACGGCGGCTGCGCCGCTTCGGCCATGTCCCCCGCCCGGAGGTCTCTCTCCGCGACCGGCTGGACCCGCCGTACACGCGGCCCGGACGGCAGGTGTGGTCGGTGCTCGCGATCCCGCCGCACGTGGCGGACAGCCTGGTGCGGTGGTCTGCCTGGGGCGGCCCGCTGCTGGTGACTCTCGTCGCGGGCCTGCTGCGGTTCTGGAAGCTGGACCAGCCGCACGCGGTGATATTCGACGAGACGTATTACGCGAAGGACGCGTGGGCGCTGGTCAACCAGGGGTACGAGGGGTCCTGGCCCAAGGACGTCGACAAGCAGATCCTGAACGACCCGTCCTCCGTGCCGATCCCGACCGACCCGGGCTATGTGGTGCACCCGCCGGTCGGGAAGTGGATCATCGGCCTGGGCGAGCAGATGTTCGGCTTCACGCCGTTCGGCTGGCGCTTCATGGTGGCGGTGCTCGGCACGGTCTCCGTGCTCCTGCTCTGCCGGATCGGCCGGCGGCTGTTCCGCTCCACGTTCCTGGGCTGCCTGGCGGGGCTGCTGCTCGCGGTGGACGGCCTGCACTTCGTGATGAGCCGGACCGCGCTGCTCGACCTGATCGTCATGTTCTTCGTGCTGGCCGCGTTCGGCTGCCTGGTGGTGGACCGGGACCACGCCCGGCGTAGGCTCTCCGACGCGCTGCCGGTGGACGAGGAGGGGGTGCTGCGCCCGGACGCCCGGGTCGCGGAAACCTTGCGCCTGGGGTGGCGGCCGTGGCGGCTCGCGGCGGGCGTGATGCTGGGCCTGGCGTTCGCCACGAAGTGGAACGGCCTGTACGTGCTGGCCGCGTTCGGCCTGATGACGGTGTTGTGGGACGTAGGCGCACGGCGGACAGCAGGGGCCGTGCACCCGTACCAGGCGGTGCTGCGCCGCGACCTGGTCCCCGCGTTCGTCTCGACGGTGCCGGTGGCGATCGTGACGTACGTCGTGTCCTGGACCGGCTGGATCGTCACGGACAAGGGCTACTACCGCAACTGGGCGGCCACCGAGGGCGAGGACTCCTCCTGGAGCTGGCTCTTCCCGGACTGGCTGCGCAGCCTGTGGCACTACGAGAACCAGGTGTACGACTTCCACGTCGGCCTGACCTCCGGCCACACGTACGAGTCCAACCCCTGGAGCTGGCTGGTGCTGGGCCGGCCCGTCTCGTACTTCTACGAGGAGCAGACGGGCTGCGCGGAGTCGTCCACGGGCAAGTGCGCCGCCGAGGTCCTGGCCATCGGCACCCCGCTCCTGTGGTGGCTGGCGTGCTTCGCCCTCGCGTACGTGGTGTGGCGCTGGTTCTTCCGCCGCGACTGGCGGGCGGGCGCGATCGCCTGCGGTGTGGTGGCGGGCTGGCTCCCCTGGTTCTTCTACCAGGAGCGGACGATCTTCCTGTTCTACGCGGTGGTGTTCGTCCCGTTCCTCTGCCTGGCCGTGACGATGATGCTGGGCGCGATCATGGGCCCGGCGGCGGGCACGGGCGCCCGGGCCGAACTGGGCCTCACCGCCCACGACCCCACCGGCGAACGCCGCCGCACCCTGGGGGCGATCGCGGTGGGCGTGCTGGTCCTCCTGGTCATCTGGAACTTCATCTACTTCTGGCCGCTCTACACCGGGACGTCGATCCCGGAGGACCTGTGGCGGGACCGGATGTGGCTGGACACCTGGGTGTAGCAGGGCAGGAACACGAAGAGGGCGCGGCCCGGGCACGAGTTGACGAATTGACATGCGCATTGTTGGCGCACACCCCCGGTCCGGCAAGGGGTCTGTTTCAGCCACTCCCACCGCGCCTCCGCACCCCGGCGCCCGCCACCTTCGAACGCGCCTCCACGCCCCATCGCGCCTCCTTCCCTTCCCGCCGGGCCCGATTAGGC